>NZ_JBFRGE010000031.1:0-75201 GCF_052115185.1 Paenibacillus sp. 2TAB19
GTAGGAATAGTGAGCGATAATTGGACGATTATTGAACCAATTATATGGGGAATTGTTACAGCAATATCTTCCTTTTATGCAATACTCGGTTTAGTCAATGGCTATATACTATTATCAAGATTATATATGATAGCATACACTTTTGTGTTGGCTTGGGCTACAGTATTAACACACGGTCTCAGGTTTGCATGGTCCGTGTTAAATGGGGCAATGAGGCAGAATGTAATAATTCTTATTATCTCTCTAGTAATTGGATTAATCGTCTGTATAACAAATCTATGGCAAAAAAATGATGCATTTGCTATTGGTTTTATGAGAGCGTGGTATGGACTTCTTAACTTTTTTGATACAATTCCAGCATATTTTTGGCAATTGGCAGAGTGGATATTATCACCTATGATCTGGCTTTTGAATAATTTAACCTCCGTGTATGACACTGTGTTTAATGGTATTATTGATGGAATTAATTGGGTCCTTGGTGCTATTAATAAGGTTACTGGTTCATCGTATGAAATTACCGCTAAGTTTAGTGCAGAGAATCTTGCGGATAGTATGACTGAATTCTTAAATGTGAAGAAGGACGATGCATATGCTAGAGCTGCTGAGAAAGTAGCAGAGCGCGATCAGAAATTGCAAGATTTTATTAAGTCGCGTGCTGATAAAAGAGCTGAAGAAGGAGCAGGAACGAACGTTGATGAGAAAACAACACCTGTCTCTGATCAGTGGAATCCTGGTGGTAATATGCAGGATATCAACCGAGTAAACGAAGTCGGAAGCATCAACGAAACGGTTGATATATCCAGCGAGGATCTGAAGACGATGAGGGAGCTGGCCGAGATGAAGAACATTCAGAATTTTGTATCCTTGCAGCCAACCGTCAGCGTGCAGACCGGGGATATCAATAACGGCCACGATATCGATACCATTATCGGACGCATCGAGAAGACGCTCAACGAGCAAATCGCGACCTCCGCGGAAGGGGTGTATGCATAGTGGAGGAGAAGGAGACTGTAAAAAATAATTATTCGATTATTCTTAGCTATAACAATCTAAAGGAACTATTCGTTTTGCCGGTCAATCCACCTGATATTCAAATTTCTAATTCTGGAGGGGGGAAAACGTTTGAAGTATCGGGTTTAGGCGAGATTAACGTTATCCAAAGTCCGAAGCTTGCAGAAGTTTCCTTTAAAAGTATATTTCCTAAGCAAAGCTATTCTTTCGTATCAAGTAAGGAATTATATGATCCAACTTATTATGTAAATTCGATATTGAAATGGATGAATACGAAGCACCCTATTCGTTTGGTATTCGTGGGAGAAACCTTTGATTTAAATCTGGCTGTGAGTATTGAAAAGTTTGAATGGCAGGAGATAGCTGGTTCAGCTGACATTGAATACAGCATCTCATTCAAAAAATTTGCATTCTATGGAGCACGTCAGGTCATTATTAAAAGCAATAAATCTACTTCCAAGACTAAAGCAAGACCTACGGATAAGAAACCTCCAAAGACCTATAAGCTTGTCGCAGGTGACACTTTAATTAAAGTAGCCAGGCTCCAGTTAGGGAATGAGAAACGTTGGCGGGAAATACAGAAGTTGAATGGTATTACTGAGGGGCAGCTTAGAAAATTGCCTATCGGTATGCTTTTGAGATTACCGGGGTGATGCGATGCTAGAGATACTGATTGATAATCGTAACGGCAAGGTATGGGATATTACGAGTATTGTTCCTTCACTGACGTACAAGACAAAGCGTATTGGGTCGGCATCCAGTCTCAGTTTAACGCTTATTAAGGGAAGCTTATTCCAAAGCGAACAATTTACAGTTAATTCAGGCGACGTTATTCGCGTGATTAAGGACGGGACTGGTGTATTTTATGGCTATGTGTTCGAGATTGATTCGGGCAAGGACGAAAGTATATCTATTACGGCATACGACCAAATTCGATATCTCCTCGCCAATGATAGCTACGTGTTCTCAAATATCACCGCATCGGAGATTTTGAAGAAAATTGCTAAAGATTTTAAACTACAGCTGGGAACGGTATCAGATACAGGCTACAAAATTCCGACAATGGCCGAAAAAGATAAGAAGCTGCTGGACATTATTTGCAAGGCACTGGATCTTACGGTCATTAATGAGAAAGGAAACTTCTTTCTATATGATGATTTCGGTAAATTGTCCCTTCGTAATATTAAAGAGATGAAGCTGGATTTCGTTGTCGGCGACTGGAGCTTGATGCACGATTATGGTTATAAACGTTCGATTGACAGTGACACGTATAACTATATTAAAGTGTTTCAAGACAATAAGAAGACGGGGAAGCGAGATATCCATACGGGTCAGGACAGCGCGAATATCGCCAAGTGGGGCAGGCTTCAACTGTACCAGCAGGCGGATGAGAAAATGAATGAAGCGCAAATCAAGACGCTTGTCGATCAATTGCTGACTTTAAAAAACCGCGAGCAGAAGACTCTCAGCATCGAAGCGATTGGCGATCTTCGTGTCCGGGCAGGCTTTTATATTCCTATCGTGATTCAAGAGCTTGCTATTAGTCAGTATTTTCTCGTGGAAGACTGTACCCATAAGTTTGATGCGGATGCGCATACAATGAGTCTGGAATTGAGGGTGATTTAATGGCATTGCTAGATTCGATCAAAAAAGCCGGTGCTGCGGCCTATGCGGCTGGTAATCCGATGGCCGTCCTTGTCGGCAAAGTAACGAGCATAAATCCTCTGGAAGTGAACGTGGATCCACGTTTCACGCTGCCAGAGGATTTTTTGATTATACCGGAAAGCTTAACGAAGTTTGAAGTCGACCTGGGAGAGGCGGCGACCGGGGGCAAGGTTGTTATTCGTAAGGGGCTAGAGGCTGGCGATGCCGTGCTAATGCTTCGCGTACAGGGCGGACAACAATACGTTGTACTCGATAAGTTGGTGCGCCCATGATTCCGCAGGGGATGAGTTTGTCAGAGTCGGAATTGTTGGAGCACACCGAGACCAGCAGGACGTATAGGCTGGACACGGCTGCTAATCGCATCATTGGTTTAACCGATGGGCTGGATGCCGTGAGGCAATCGGTATATAAGATTTTGCAAACGGAACGTTATCGATTCTTTTGCTATAGCGCTGACTACGGTGTTGAATTGGAAGGTTTGGTTGGCGCTGATCCTGGGTTTGTACGTTCTGAGCTTAAGCGAAGGATAAGTGAAGCTCTGCTTCAAGATGAACGGATTAGTGAAGTGAATGATTTCTCAATCGAGATCGATGGCGATGGGGCAAAAGCGGCCTTTACCGTTGTATCTGACTTTGGGAGCTTTCGGGAGGAGGTGAAGCAAAATGTATGAGGACGTTACATTCGATATACTGCTGCAGCGTATGCTGGATCGCGTGCCTAATGATGTGGACAAGCGTGAAGGCAGCATCATTTATGACGCGTTAGCCCCAGCGGCGGCAGAATTAGGTGAAATGTACGCGCAGTTGGATATCCAGATGGCCTTAACCTTTGGGGATACAGCCAGTGGTGAGTATCTGAGTAGACGTACAGCGGATTTCGGTATTACAAGGCAATCAGCCACGAAAGCGAAGCGGCTGGGACGGTTTTATGGAGAGGGAGATGCGCCATTCGAGATTCCGGTTGGCAGCCGGTTTTCGGTTAGCCAATTGAACTTCAAGGTATTAGAACGAATTGCTGATGGTCAATACGAGCTCGAATGCGAGTCTGTCGGTCGCAGCGGCAATGAGCCATATGGCGCTATGCTCCCTATCGATTATGTGAATGGGCTAGCATCGGCAGTGCTGCAAGACATTTTAGTGCCAGGCGAGGATGAAGAATCGGACGAGCAGCTGCGCAGTCGCTTTTTTGAAGAGATACAAAGTCCAGGTACGAGTGGCAATCAGTCCGATTATAGGAAATGGGCGCTATCGATTGCGGGTGTTGGCGATGTGAGGGTAGAGCCGCTGTGGAACGGCCCGGGAACGGTTCGCGTTGTCGTCATTGACAGCAACAAACAGCCTGCGAGCAGCCAGCTTGTGCAGGATGTGCAGCAGTATATTAGTCCTGCAGCTGGAGCTGGTGAAGGGGTTGCGCCGATCGGAGCGAACGTCACAGTCACTGCCGCACAAGGAGTAGCAATTAATGTGTCGGCTAACGTTGTACTCAACGGTACAGCCAATTTGGAAACGGTGAGGACTGCGTTTAGTCAAGCTTTGGAAGCATATTTGCGAGGTATTGCTTTTTCTAGCGATCYGTCCCCGAAGTACGTTCGAATCGGCTCAATGCTGCTTGACGTACCAGGCATTCATGACTTTGCGAGCTTGACGGTGAACAGCGGCGAGGTAAATGTGTCCGTAATGCCTGGGCGGGTTGCTATTATCGGGGAGGTGGCCTTGAATGAATGATTTGACGAGTCCTATGGGACGCGAATGGCTAGGCCACCTGCCTAGCTTTTATGAGGACAATAAAGAGTTTCGGTTGTTAGCCGAGGCTGAAGGTGAAGAGTTAGATGATCTAGTTGAGGCAATCGAAGCTGGCTTCGATCAGCGATTTGTTGATTCAGCCACATGGGGGTTGGTCAGGTGGGAGAGGGAACTCGGAGTAACTCCGTATGCCGGGCAACCATATGATCAACGCCGCGCGGTCATTCGCTCTAAGCTTCGCGGGACAGGGACAGTCACTGCGCGGCTGATTAAGTCGGTGGCGGAGGCGTATGCGAATGGGGAAGTCGAAGTTACCGAGGACTATGACGGTTATAAAGTTACGATAACCTTTGTTTCGACACTCGGCGTGCCGCCGAATTTGGTGGATTTGGAGCAAGTAATACGTGGTGTGTTACCTGCTCATTTGCGAATTGAATATATGTTTATCTATATAACGTTCGGTGAGATCGAAAAATACGGGACTACTTTCGGCGCACTGGCCGAGCTTACTTTCGGACAACTTGAAACGTGGGAGGGACCATAATATGCAGACGCTGCCAAGCGGAATAAAGAAACTAGAAGCAATCGATAACGCTACGGTTGCGAACTTTAATGCAAACGTTGATTTACTCGACGCGAAATTAACGAAACTCGACGGTATAGCAACCGGTGCAGGCACGGCAAATAGCGCAACAGACACGGTTATCGGTACACGGACGATTGACGATACAATTACTGCAGCGAGCGGTGCTGATACGCCAACGCGATTGTGGTCAAAGCTGGCAAACGTAATTAAAGGCGTAATGGGAACGACCAACTGGTACACGCTTCCGTCAATGACGATTGCCGCGATAATCACAGCACTCGGATTAAAAGCACCAATTGCGTCGCCGACATTTACCGGGACTGTCTCGCTCCCGAGTACGACCAGTATCGGTAACGTATCGTCAACAGAACTCGGCTATCTCGATGGAGTCACTAACGCAATTCAAACGCAGTTCGCTGCGAAAGCACCGTTAGCTTCTCCGGCCTTAACGGGTACGCCGACCGTGCCTACTGCGGCTGTCGGTACGAATACGACGCAAGCTGCGTCAACAGCGTTCGCTAACGCGGCGGTTGCGGACAAGATTACGAATAAGGTTACGGTAGCTACGACGGCTCCGACGAGTCCCGCTGTTAATGATATTTGGATCGATCTAAGTACGTGAGGTGACGGAATGGCAACGATTAAATATTGGAACGGGTCAGCGCAGGCGAAACCGAAAGCGATACGTGTATGGGACGGATCAGCGTGGACGCAGCGTATCGGGAAATATTGGAACGGTAGCGCGTGGATAGCGTTCATTACGTACTTTAGTAACGCGTGGGATACACTTACCCAATCCGGAACGGGTACATTTGGTGGTGGCGGTGCATGGACAACTTCGTACATCCACACAATCGGCGGAGAGAGTGGGAGCGGTACTTCTACTACGATTAACAGACGCTATAATCCTGTAACTACAACTTGGGATTCGGGAGCGGCATTCCCACAAGGGTTTTTCCGTGGACAAGCAGTAGCCGTAGGGGAAGAATTGTACCTTAACGCTGGAAGTAATGGCGGCTTCCGTAGTTATAGCAACACGACTAACTCGTGGGCTACACTTAGTTACACACTAGCAAACTCAACATCTAATGCACTTGTGAAAATTTCTGATACGAAGTTTTTTCACCACGGCACTTCGTCTACCGAAGTTCAAACTTACGATGTTGTATCGAATACATGGACAACGGTTGCTACACTTTCTTCGGTAAGAACTGGCGCTTTCGGAGGTTATATCGACGGAAAGGTGTATCTCGCTTCCAGCACTCCTGCAACTTCAATCTATGATGTTGCTTCAAACACATGGAGTACAGGACTTGCCATGACTACCAGTAAGTCGCAAGGTGCATCAGGTGTACTTAATGGTATGTTTATATGTGCAAGTGGAACGACGAGCACCAACAATTCAGCAAGCGGAACAATTAACAATATTGGGTATACGCCATCAACGAATACATGGACAGCACTCACGGTTGCTCCAGCAGCGCGACACCATCCATCGTTTGGAATTAGCCCTGACGGTAGTAAAATGTTTATGGCGAACGGAAGATCGACCGGAGCCACAGTGCAACAATTGTTATATATTTTTAGATAATACTAAGGAGGAATACCCATGTTAAACGCATTGCAAATTTACGGAGAAGCAAAGAATACGTATGGTAGTACGAAGCCTTTCACGGAGTGCCAAGCGTACATTTCGGACTTCGATTGGGAAAGCGCCCGCGCTTCTGAACGTGGACGATACACGCTTTCTTTGTACGATAAGGTGTCCGTTATTAATGGTATCACGCCCGAAAAGATTCTCGCGGATGCGCCTGCCGGTGGGGAGATCATTCTCATCTATATTGACGGTAAGCTGAACATTCTACAAAAGCACGATCCGTCGCAGTCCGGTTTCGTGGCGATGGACGAGGCGCTGGCTACCGAAATTGGCAATGGAATTATCGATGGTTTCGTAGAGGAGAAGGTTGACGAACTCGCACGTGAGATTATATTTATCCAAATGATTTCTTAAGTTCTGCTTGGGAAGGCGTTTTTATTGAGAGATGAAGAACATGAAAATATAATATGTAAAAGAAACGATGTCTATTGTATTTATAGGTCAGTAGGAATTTATTTAAACGATGGTATGTAGCATTTTTACGAGGGTAAACGTAATTGTATCGTATGACTTAGCGAATAGTCGATAGGTTAAGAAATTGCAGACGCTGCTTATGTTCGCTTAAGCCCCACTCAGGTGGGGCTCTTTTTATTGCGCCCAGAATGGGCGCTATCTTTAGGGTTCAAGTCCCGAATTGTGAAGGCAGTAGTAGCCATAGCTTAAGGCAAGGGTGTCCCCGTAAGGTGGAATCTGAAAGAAGCCGGCGGAAAATCTCCGGTCTGAGAAACACGAACATCATACAAGGCAAGCGTACGTTGGATGAGGCTGCTAAACAAACCAAGGTCCTTACTGCCAAAGGCGTACGAGAGTAAATGAAGTATATAGATGGAGAGGAAGATAGCGTACTTACCTTGGAGATATGTACGAAACGCGCGGATATAACCCAGATTGTGAAAGCAAGCTGAACGTACAGGAGTCAGCAGAAGCCATAGTACTTGGGGCTGTTGCAATAGCCCTCCGAAGGGCTGAACATGGAATAGGAATGGAATGACTTTGTGTTCGTGGATGGTCATGGAAGCAGATAAACCCTATTTATTTAAGGGACTTATAGTAGCAGTGAATACGTGAGGGTACTAAGAAGGGCAGAGTTCATCATTGTTACAAAGAGAAGAGACGTGCACTTAAGGGTTTGTATCGAAGGATGATAGAGGAGGTSTTGTCACGAGACAATATGCTGTCGGCGTTAACAATGGTCGAGGCGAATAAGGGAAGCCATGGCGTAGATGGGATGTCGCTAAAAAACTTACGCAGGCAATTCGTACAAAACTGGCAAGCAATTCGCTACAGCAAAAGAAACAGAACCTATAAACTAAGTCCAGTCCGTCGGAGTGAAATCCTGAAACCGAACGGCGGAACAAGGTTATTAGGGATACCAACTGAGACAGATCGCCTTATCCAACAGTTTATCATACAAGTATTAACAACCTTTTGCCGATGACTGTAACATTTACGTGAAAACGTGGAAGGCAGGGCATGGTGTGATGTAATCCATTACGACAATTATTGAAGAGAAACTAAAACTGATGGTCAATCGAGACAAAAGACGGTAGACGTCCCGTGGAAACGGAAGCTTCTAGGCTTCACATTCAGTTGGGGTAAGAAGAATCCGCGAGTGAAGATCGCAAAACTATCGCTAGAGCGAGTCAAAGAACAGATCATAACGATCACTTCACGCAACAAAGTAATCCCGATCGAGATGCGGATAAAGRAACTAAATCAATATCTTACGGGTTGGTGCGGTCATTACGCCCTGACGAACGTATACCGAACGGTACGTCGGTGGTGTAAGAGGAAGGGGGGGGGGCTACCCCTTCCTACATTCGATTTTAAAGAGGGGGAGAAGGTAATGAATCAACTGAAAGAAGCACTGTCTACCATACTAATAGCCGCAATCGGAACGGGCGGCAAAGAAACTGCCCTCAGCAGTTCCATCGCTGCCGCCGGTGTTGTCGTTTCCGGTTGGCTAGGCGGATGGGACAAAGCGCTGCAAGTATTGCTGCTRCTCATGCTAGTCGACTACGTGACTGGCGTGCTTGGAGCGATTAAGACGAAGCTGATCGACAGCGAGGTCATGTTCTGGGGCGGCGTCCGTAAGATTACGGTGCTGTTCGTGATCGGGCTTGCCGCGTTGATGGACGACTGGGTGCAGCCGGGCGTTCCTATCTTTCGTACGGCGGCTGTCTATTTTTACGCAGGTAGAGAGGGACTCTCAGTCATCGAGAATCTTGGGACGATCGGTGTGCCGCTTCCCGGCAAGCTCAAGCAGTTCCTAGCCCAACTGAGCGACAAGGGAGAGACGAAGAATGGGAACGGGTAACTACGTTGTCGATCATATTCCGCCTGCGACGCCATGTAATCGCAGACCGGCGCATCCTATGCTGCAACCAACGACGATTACGGTGCACAATACTGGCAATCCAACTAGCACTGCTAGAAATGAGCGAGACTGGCTTACGAATCCGAGTAATAATCGAACAGCGTCCTATCACATTGTCATTGACGAGCATCAAGCGATCGAGTGCATCCCACTCTCCGAGAATAGCTGGCACGCAGGTGACGGTAGCATGCCGGCGAGCGGGAACCGGACTTCGATCTCTATCGAAATATGCGAGAGCGGCAACTACGCACAGACGCTAGACCATGCAGCTGAACTCATCGCAAAGCTATTAGCCGAGCGAGGCTGGGGAATCGACCGGCTTCGCAGGCATTTTGACTGGTCGGGTAAAATATGCCCTAGGCTTATGTACGACAAAGGAAAATGGACAGGCTGGTTGCAATTCAAGCAGCAGATAGCCTCCAAGCTGACACAATTAGCATCAGGGGGAGAGACGATGACGAAGGAAGAGAAAGCACTGTTGGATAGTCTCAAGACGACAGTCACTCATTTGGCTGATCGAGTCGTCTATCTGGAAACCAAACAAAGAATGAACATACCGGCATGGGCGCAATCGGCGGTCGATGCCGCAGTAGGCGCTGGTCTTATTCATAAGCCCGAAGAGGGCTCGGAGGATTTCTACCGCCTCCTTACCGTTATTCACCGCAAAGGTCTAATCTAACCGAACATGAGCGCCTTGAGAGATATTCAATCTTCGCGTGCTGCTTCCCTACGCTAGCAATCACGAACCTATTGAGTAGGGAAGTTCACAAAGGAGAACTGCTATAGCGCCCTATTGGGACGTTATTTTCAAGGTGTCAACTCCTTCAAGCGATTTAGTGTCCTTTCATAAAGCTAAATTGAACTTGTCGAGCCTTTTAAGCAAAATCGTCAATTTAGTTCGGCCAAATGCCGCTAAACCCCGATTACTCCCATAACCACATATTTAGTTTGACAAAATCGAACTAACGCCGCATCCATCACCCCTCCATAAACGACATCCATCCTCGAAGCCGTTTATCCGCGAGCCCTGATGGTCATAATGGGTAAAAGACCATCATGAGAATCGGAGTCGGTACATTATGCCAAAGCGCCCTATGCGTCCCATGTTTTCTTCTCGCGCAAAATCGTCCACGAGCTCTGACAATGAAAAAAACTCTTTCGAGCCATATCCGCCGCACGAGCATACCGGCAAGCCGATTGATCCCGATGTTAAGGTCAATATGGAGCGGGTTTGGAGCGAGCTGGGCGGCAGTGATGATCTCGTACTGCGTGAAATTTGTTACGAAGGCAGCGAGAAGATCGCAGCTGCAGTCGTCTATATGGATGGAATGGCGGATAGCGCCATTATTAATAGTTATATTTTTGACGTGTTGAAGTTCAGCACATCGTCCAATCAAAGCTCCAATGACAGTAACAGCGAACCCGAACCCCAACTAGAAGTTGCTACGGACAAAAAAGATCTGGCTCAATCGTTGCTCCAAGGAATCGGTTCGATCCATTCCGTTCCAGATATGGCGAATCTATATCGCAACCTGCTCTCTGGAGAGGCGATCATCCTGCTCGATGGCAGCACCGAAGCGTTTCGCGCCGACATTCGGCAATGGAAGGGACGCGACGTAACCGAATCGACGAACCAGACTTCCATTCGTGGACCAAGGGAGAGCTTCACGGAGACACTGCGCACAAATACGTCGCTCGTTCGCCGGAAGATCAAGGATCCGAGGTTATGGCTGGAGACGATTACGATTGGGCGCGTGACGAAGACGGATGTGACGCTTCTATATTTGAATGGGATCGCCAAGCCAGCGGTCGTTGAAGAAGCACGCAGACGTCTAAGGTCGATCGACATTGACGGCATTCTTGAGGGCGGATATATTGAGGAGCTTATTGAGGATGCCAAATTCTCGTTGTTTCCTACGGTGTACAATACGGAGCTGCCGGATAGCGTAGCGGGCGCATTGCTGGAAGGGAAAGTAGCGATTATGGTCGACGGGACGCCGAATGCGCTCGTCGTGCCGGCTCAGCTCGTCACGTTCTTCCAATCGACGGAGGACTACTACCAGCGCTGGAGCTATGCCAGCTTGCTTAGGCTGCTGCGCTTCATCAGCGTATTCATCTCGCTGTTGTTCCCATCCATGTATATCGCTATTACGACGTTTCATCGCGATATGCTGCCAACCTCTCTGCTTATAAGCTTAGCGGCACAGAGGGAGGGAGTACCTTTCCCGGCGTTTATCGAGGCGCTTGCAATGGAGCTGACATTCGAGATATTGCGGGAGGCAGGGCTTCGGATGCCAAGGGCGATCGGCCAAGCTGTCTCTGTCGTCGGGACGCTCGTTATCGGTCAAGCGGCAGTGGAGGCTGGCATTGTATCTGCGGCAATGGTCATTGTCGTATCAGTCACGGCCATCTCGACCTTTACGCTGCCGGCTTATACGATGTCGATTCCTATTCGAATGCTGCGTTTTCTATTTATGGGGGTGGGCGCAAGCTTCGGATTGTTTGGTATAATTATGGGTTTGTTCGTCTTAATCTTGCATTTGTGCTCGTWGCGTTCTTTTGGCGAACCGTTCATGGCTCCATTCACGCCTTATTCGACCGCCGATAATCGGGATTCACTGATTCGCATGCCTCGCTGGCTTACTTATAATCGACCTGGAAGCGCGCAGTCTGGCAACCGGGTTAGACTAAAGCGGCGATCCTGAGGAGGCATGATGCAATGTCAACCATACGCGAACGAATACAGAAGGCGCTTCTGCTCTTGCTCTGCGTGCTGATGCTGTCCGGCTGCTGGAGCAGACGCGAGCTGAATGAGTTAATGATCGTGTTAGGTATCGGATTGGACTGGGAGGATGGCGAATTTCTTGTTTCTTTCCAGGTCGTCAATCCTAGCGAAATTTCGATGATGCCCAAGGGCGGAGAGCGCCCCCCGATGACACTCTACCAGTCTAAGGGAAAGACGTTGTTCGAAGCGGCGCGCTCCTTAACTGCTGAAGCGCCGCGCAAAGTATATATGGGGCATTTGCAAATCTACGTCATTGGCGAGGAGCTTGCGAGAATGGGAATCAGCAAGTTCATAGACAATTCTTTGCGGGATAACGAGCTTCGAATGGACTCCAACCTCATCATTGCGAAAGGAATGAAGGCACAGGATCTATTGAAGCTATTCACGCCGCTGGAGAGGCTGCCGACCCAGAACATGCTTCATTCTCTGCAGACGTCGGAGAAGTCCTGGGCGCCTACCGTCTCGGTCAACCTCGATGATCTATTAAATAAATTATCTACGCATGGCGATGAGCTGGCTGTAACCGGCATTCAGCTTGTAGGTACGAAGAAGAAAGCCACGAGCAAACAAAATGTTGAGACGTATCTGCCTTCTACCCGATTTCGATATACCGGCATTGCCGTGTTTAAGACGGATAAGCTAGTCGGTTGGTTGAATGAGCAGGAGAGTAAAGGCTTCACGGATATTAGCGGTAAATTGAAGAGCACCTCAATCGAGCTGCCTTGCGGAGAGAATAGCTATATCGGGATTGAAGTCACGTCTTCCGACACCAAAATTAAAATGAAAATAAAAAATGGGCAGCCGGAGGCGCATATCGATATTAGAGCCGAATCGAATATCGTGGACCGTATGTGTAAAAACATTGATTTGGAAAATCCCGCGACCATTCAACAGCTGAACGAAGAGATTAAAGTGGTCATCCAGAATAATGCCGAAGCTTCTATTAAAAAAGCGAAAAAGCTAAAGTCTGATATTTTTGGATTCGGCAGCACGCTAGGCAAGGAGCATCCGAAGTTTTGGAAGCCAATAATGAAAGAATGGAATGAAGAATGGTTTCCGGGCCTGAAGGTTCAATACCACATCGAATCTCATATTCGTAAGCTGGGCACGACGAGTAACACGACGATGTATTAAAGAAGTGAAAGCTGAAACGGGAGGGAGCTCGGAGCATGGCATCGTTAATTGCAGTAATTGCGTTAGCAATAGGCGTTGCTTTGCTCGACATCCCTCCCCTTGTGCGGAAGAGCAGGAAACGGGAACTGTTCGTATATATCGTTCTGCTTTTGACGGCAACGGCTCTCTATAGCGCACTGGTAATGGAAGTGAATCTTCCTAATCCTTATGCCATTTTGGAGATCGTATATAAACCATTTAAATAACGTAAACAGAAGTGGCAGACGATTGAGGATGGGAGGGTAGTCGCGATGAGTAAATACAATAATGCGAAAATATCGATGCGCCAATTCGCGATTTTAATTGCGTTCGGTTCTATAGGCGACTCCATCCTCATCATTCCGACGCTTACTGCCAAGCTTGCAGGGCAAGACGCATGGATATCGATGCTGATAAGTTTTGTGCCGGGCTTCGCAACGGCTCTTCTCTATGTAGCGATTGCGAATAAGCTTCAAGGAGACGGGTTTATTCATTACGTGCAGAAGTCGCTTGGCGTTTGGCTCGGAAGTGTGGTTGGTTTGTTGTTTCTGTTCTACTTTTTTTTCTGTCATGTCACGTTAACGAGCGAGATGAGCCAGTTCATGACTACGCAAATGATTCCGGAAACGCCTACGAACGCAGTCATCATTTTGTTTATGACAGTTGCTATCATTGCATACCGGTATGGGGTGGAAGCTTTTGCACGAATGGGAGAGCTGCTCTTCCCGATTTTCGTGCTGTTCTTCTTGTTTCTCGTGGTGTTCCTGCTGCCTCAGATTGAATCAGACAACCTGAAACCAGTGATGGCGAAAGGCTTTCTTCCGGTGCTTAATGGCATGAGGCAGTCCTATACTGTTGCTTTTCCAGAGATGATTGTTTTATTGTTGATCGCTCCCCGAGTTATTGGTGCCAACAAGATGAAGCCCATTATGACCGGATTTGCCATCAGCGCTGCAGTGCTGTTCATTACGATGCTGCTATGCGTGCTTGTACTCGGCCCTAATTTGATGGTAACCAAATTTTATCCGACCTTCGTGCTTTCGCAAAAGCTAACGATCGGTAATTTTTTGGAGCGAGTGGAGGCCGTATTGGCATTCATTTGGATTATTACGGTTTTTTTTAAAACATTGCTATATTTCTACGCTTTGGTGCAAGGCATTGCCGAGCTGATGCGACTAAAGGAAAGCAATATGCTGACGATACCGCTTGGGATGATCATACTAGTGTTTTCAACCATGGTGACGCCAAATACGACGATCTATTACTACATCATTGATCATTATTGGGCGTGGTTCGATATGACCTTTTGTGTGGCGCTGCCGCTGCTGCTGCTTGGTTGGATTTATGCGAAAGGAATGGTCGCCAAGGAAGAGAATAAGGGCATTGGACCAACTGAATGAGAATGAAAGTGGACGGGTGCGAGGTTGATTGGCCCCAGGTGTGGGCTGCAGGCAAAAATGAGCAAACGCACAATTTATATAATCGCCTATACCGATTGTGCGTTTATACATAGGATACTGTACCTTAAGAAAAAGGAGATGAACAAATGAGCTATGGAGTAGCAGGTGCAAACACTGGACACTGTGCACCATCTTACCCTGTTGCAGGTGTTGGAACTGGACCTTGCGGAACTGGAGTCGGCGGCGCATTCTCGGGCTTAGGAATTATACTTGTACTTTTCATTCTGCTTGTCATTATATCCCGTGCTTGCCTGTTTTAGTAAACCAATGCTTGCTTGCTAATCAGTATAAATGCGTATCCGCTATTTAATGGCAGGATCAAACTTATAAGTTTGATATTCCGAAAATAAAAACCCCCAGTCGGCTGGGGGTTTTGCCATGCCATGCCACGTCGTGATGTGCGGATTAGTAGGCTTAATCGCGAATCTCGGCAATCAGCTCAATCTCGACAGGCGTATGGAACGGAAGATCGCTCGTCCCAATCGCGGAGCGGGCGTGGCGGCCGTTCTCGCCGAACACCTCAATAAGCAAATCGGAAGCGCCGTTTATGACGTATGGCTGGTCACCAAAGCCCGGCGCGCTGTTGACGAAGCCGAGAATCTTAACGATCTTCACGACGCGGTCAAGATCGCCGAGATAAGCCTTCATAGCGGCAAGCAGATTGATAACGACTTGGCGTGCCGCCTCTTGGCCTTGCTCGATCGTTAGATCCGAGCCGACCTTGCCTTCATACATAAGAATGCCGTCCATGCGGCAATCGAAGCCGGACGTATAGATGAGGTTGCCGGTTTGGTTGACCGGAATATAGGAGAACTTGGGCGCCGTTGTTTCTGGCAGCGTAATGCCGAGCTCGGCAAGTTTTTGATCGATTATGGACATTTGGGGACAACTCCTTTGATGTAGTTCATAGTAGGTAGATAAAGTTTTTTGTTATTCGAGCATGCCGCGGGCGGCCACAGGAACTTTGCGAGGTTGGCCGTCGGCATCCACGATGTATACCGAATTGTGCAGGTTAACGGTGCTGCAAATATGGTTAGGAATAAGGGTTAGCCGATCGCCGACGCGATAAGCGCTGCTTGGATGCACGGATATCATGCCGTGCTCCTCATTCATGCGAACAAGGACAGCGCCCGGATCGCTGACAATATGAGCGAACCCTTGGAGATAGAGCGGCGTATTGCCGGGCTGCACATCGGTCGCGAACGTCTTGCTGCCGCCGTCGATGATGATCAGATCGTCGGCTGGACGGCTAACGACCGTAGCGTGCACGGTCGCGGCGCAATCCTCAAGCGAGCATACGCCGAAGGCGGCTTGCATTCGGTCTTGATAAATATAAGTGCCCGGACGGATCTCGGTCACGCCCTCGATCTCGGCCGCATAGATCGCGGTCGGCGTCGAACCGACGCTGACGTCCACGATTGCGATGCCTGCGTCGCGTAGCGACTGCGCAGCTTCGCTCATGAGGCGGCCTTCCTCATATCCGGCCGCCTGCAGATCAAGCGTCGAGGCGCCGCCAAGCATCGCGCCCCGGTACGTGAAGATGCCGCTCAAGCGAATGCCGCCAAGCGCATCGATCTGCTTAGCCAGCGCTACGGCGGCGTCTGCGCTTACGCCTGTACGGTGCAAGCCGGTGTCGATTTCCAGCCGCACCTCCAGCACCATGCCCTTCGCGACTGCAGCCTCGGATAGGCGCATTGCTCCATCCAGGCTGTCAACCGCCACGATAATGCGCACGCCAGCATGGTTAAGCTGTATCGCACGATCGATCTTCCTCGCTCCGACCAGCGAATAAGCGATGAATATATCACGAATCCCGCCTGCGGCCATGACTTCGGCTTCGGAAACTTTGGCGACGGTGATGCCCGTCGCACCAGCCGCTAGCTGCCTCAGCGCCAGCTCCGGCAGCTTATGCGTCTTCGCATGCGGCCGAAGCGCCACGCCGCGGCGGGATGCTGCTTGCGCCATCGCTTCTATATTGGCGTCAATTCGGCTGTTCTCGATGACGATGCATGGCGTCTCGAGTTCATCAATGCCGCCGCCAAGCTTGCCTTTTGCCTCTATCTCGCTCATCTACGTCAGCTCTCCTTCGGAATCGTTTTGCTTGGATTCATCCAAGTAGCTGTATAACGTATATTTGGATATGCCCAAGTAACTGCATACTTTCTCGCCCGACTTCTTAATGAGGAATGCGCCCTTCTGATCCAACAGTTGAATAAATCTGATCTTATCCTCCTTGCTCATTACCGCTGCCGGTCTTCCGATCGTTTCTTGCGTCTCCTGAATGAGCGTATCAAGCAGATCGCCGACGTTGCTGACGAACGATTCGCGAACAGGCGCGAGACCGCTGGCGGTAAGCGACTGCAACGTCTTCTCGGCAACCATGAGATCGGTAATATCGAAGTTGATGCACAGAGCGCCTATAATCGTTCCTTCATTATTTTTAATGTACATCGAGGTGGAGCGGAGCAATCGCCCGTCCTTCGTCTGCGTAACATAGTTATGGCGGTTATCGCCGGCTGCCGTGCCGCGCATAATCTCAAGTCCAAGATTCGTGCCGGGATCGCCGACCTTGCGGCTTGTAACATGACCGTTCTCGATAACGACGATCGTACTGTCGACCGGCTTCGACCAATCATGGACAACGACCTCGCAATTGTCTCCGAATTGGGCAGTTATGCCTTGCGCCAATTCCGTTAGAAATAGTAGCTCCTGCGATATGGATTCCATTCGGTTCCTGCCTTTCATGCCTGCCTTCGATCATATGGTACTACCGCCGCACTTAGAAATCAAACAAAAAGTTAGCTTAGCTAAAAAAAAGTAAGATCAGCTCGTTCCTGAGGATGAACAAACGTAATAATTACGATATAATAGATGACGTACAAGATCGAATTACCGATTACATAACGGAAACGGGAGTATGCCTATATGGAACATCATGAACGTCTTATTCCAGTACATTTGCTGTCTGGATTTCTTGGCAGCGGCAAGACAACGTTGCTAACTAGAATGCTTGATTATTATAAAGAGCAGGGATTGAAGCCTGCCGTTATTATGAATGAGCTTGGCGACACGAATCTGGACGGCCAACTGCTGGGCGAGGAAGTGCCGATGGCGGAGATGCTGAGCGGCTGTATTTGTTGCTCAATCCGCGGCGATCTTGGCATGGAGATCAGCATGCTCATTGACGAGCATCGGCCTGACGTAATATTCATCGAATCGACGGGGGCGGCGAATCCGATGGAGACGCTCGACGGCGTAACGGAAGCTGCGCTTTACAAGCCGATCGATCTGCGATCCGTCATAACGGTCGTAGACGGACCGGAGCTGCTTGCACGCTCGCGCAGCGGCAAGGGGCGCACGTTCAAGCTGATGCAGGAGCAGATTCGGTGCGCTACCGTTCTGCTGCTCAACAAGTCGGACAAGCTTGATCCGGAGCAGCTAGTCGAAGCCCAGCAACTGCTGGGTGATTTGAATCCGCATGTGCCTGCAACGGCGACCGTTCGCTGCGCAATCGACGATTGGAGCTGGCTGGAGCGGGCGATGAGCACGTCTGGAGCAGAAACAATCCGTCCATCCAAGCCGAATAACGAAGCCAACGAACGCGGACATCTCCACGAACATAACGATGAATACCGCCACGAACATGCCCATCACCATTCGCATGATCATGTCATGGTCGTGACCCATTATTGGCAAAGTCCGATTAGCAGCGAGGCGTTCGAAGAACTTCTTCAGCAGCTCCCGGACAATATTTACCGGGCAAAAGGTATCGTCACGTTCACAGACGCCCCAAGCCGCTTTTTGTTCCAATACGCGTATCGGGAATCGGATTTCATGCGAATCGAGCCGCAGGGCAAGGTGAATGATGTTGCCGTATTCATTGGCGAACACTTCGAGAAGGACTGGCTGCTGCGCCAGCTGAAGAAGTTGGAGGAACAGGGGCGAGATCAGCAATCGGAGCATTAGCTGCGAGTAAATACTCAGCTGATTTTGTCGAATAATGCCATTTTCATGTCTATAGGACGTCGTGCATGGGCAAAATAATCCAATAGAGGACGGCTTCCTCTTGAGCATCACGATTCTATAGGATGAAGGAGTGGCATACATGTCAGCAAAATGGTTCATACCGGCGCTAGCTTTATCTGCTCTATTGTTCGCATCCCCTGTCTGGGCAGCAGCAATTCCGGAGGCTAACGTCTCCGAGCAGCAAGCGCAAACCCCGGGAGACGCGAAGCAGGAGCATCATCATGGGCATATGACGCGCAAAGATTTCGAAGCGCACCGCCTTGAGCGCCTGAAAGAGATGGCGCAATACTTCGGCATTGACACATCGGGCAAGACGGCGCAGCAGCTTAAGCAGGAGCTTGAGGTTGCGAAGACGTCCAATAAGGACAAATGGGAAGCCTATAAGGCTGAGCATAAAGCGAGAAGGCTGGAACATCTACGCGATATTGCCGCCAAGCACGGCATTAAGACGGACGGCAAGAGCGAAGAGCAACTGCGCGAAGAATTGTACAAGCTCCACGGCGGCAGAAGCAGAGGCCATGGCGAGCAACCTTCCGGCGGCTGGCATATTCATGAGCAGGATGGGGAGCAAGAGCTGGAACAGAAGCAGCAGCAGGTCGAAGAAGCCAAGTAGTAGCCATAATTGCTGCTGGCTAATAATGAAGAACCGTTAGGCAGGCGATTTGCTTGCTTAACGGTTCTTTTTGCATGGAATGATGTATAAACATGTGACACTCTCGCAGTGGCGCTTTTTGTCGATTATTTTACATGTAAACTTATGCAAATAGCATTGTAATGACTATATTTTGTCAAGTATACTAGACCCATATCATATTTTGACATATTACGTCGATTTATGCTTGTCCAACATGGGAGGACGGATAGAGTAATGAGGAAGTTTCGCTTAAGCATCGCCCAGAAGCTTGTCATATCCTTAGGGATGCTTATACTCCTATCTTTCGGAACATTGGTTTCGGTCCATCTTGGCAAGCTGTACGATACGAATCTGAAAGAGAGCGAACTGCTCGCACAGACCGAGTCCATGGCATACTCCCATCAATTCTYGAAGGAAATTGATGAGACGATTGCGATGCTCGAAACGTTAAGAACAACGATGACGCAGATGCGACAGGATCAAACGCAAAATCGTGAAAGTATTGTCCAAGTGCTCCAAAAGGTGCTGGAAGAGCATCCGGATGTGCTCGGCATATATACATTATGGGAAGCCGATGCATTCGATGGTCAGGACGCGCTGCATCGAAACCGGCTAAGCTATGACGACGAGACCGGGAGGTTCATCCCTTATGCCGTTCGCATGGGAGATGAAATTACAGTACTGCCTGTTCAGAACTACGAGGACGAGGTCGAAGGCGCATTTTATCAAATTCCGAAACAAACGAAGCGGTTTTCAGTTATTGAGCCTTTTATGTATGAAGTAGAAGGCAGGCAACTGCCAATGACTTCACTAGTACTGCCGATTTTGGACGATCAAGGCGAATTCCTGGGAATGGTTGGCGCCGATTATTCGCTTGAGGAAGTTCAAGCGCAGATCGAGAAGATCCATCCGCTTGGCGGCTATGTGAATATTATTACATCCGGCAATCGATATCTAGCTAACGGACGCAATTCCGAGCTTGTAATGAAGCCTTACATAACGTGGCCAGGCGAAGAAGGGAACGAGCTGCTAAGAAGCGATAAGCCGGAGTTGTCATATACGGATGATTCTGAGCAGACAGGGAAAGTATTCAGATTGTTTTATCCCATTCCGATCAAGGATCAGCTATGGCATTTCGAAACGATTATTCCAAAAGATAATATGCTGGCGGATTTCAAAAAAAGCTTAGCCGATTCGATCCTTATTTCCATTGTTGCGCTATTCCTGGTGTCTATTATTATTATTTTTTTGGTCCGTATTATTATATTGGAAAACATCCGCAAGGTCATTCATGTAACGAGCGCTGTTGCGGCGGGCATTATGGACCATAAGCTTGACATCCAATCGAATGACGAGTTCGAATATATGGCGCACCAGTTCAACAAAATGATTGATCACCGCATTGAGGCGGAGCAGTTGATCGAATACCAGGCGACACATGATCTGCTGACCAGCCTGCCGAATCGCAACGCCTATCATCGATATATTGAAAATCTACTATTATCCGGCATACCTCGCCAAGGACATCTTGTGCTGCTGTTCATCGATTTGGACCGTTTCAAGGTCATTAACGATACACTCGATTATGGAAGCGGCGATAAGCTGTTGAAGCAGATTGCCGATCGGATCGTCCAAGCGGTTGGGACGCAAGGCAAAGTGTTCCGCTTCGGCGGCGACGAGTTCATTGCTCTGCTGGAGGATGTCAATCATCTGCATCGGACGCTGATGCTGGCCGACGACGTTCTGTCGGCAATTGCCGAACAACTCGTCATTAATGAGCGGATGTTCTACATTACGGCGAGTATTGGAATAAGTATTAAGAGCGAGCTGGGGATGGAAACGGGCGATCAGCTTGTGAAAGAAGCGGATATTGCCATGTACGTGGCGAAGAAGGAACGAAACACTTCGAAAATGTACTCGCCGTCCATGAACGATGTTCCGAAGAAAGAGCTTATGCTCGAGAACAGCCTGTACAAAGCGCTTGAGAAAGGCCAATTCACCCTCTTCTATCAACCGAAAATTGATATGACGACGGGCCGGATTTACGGCGCGGAAGCGCTCATCAGGTGGAAGCACCCGGAATACGGCATGGTGTCGCCGCTGGACTTTATCCCGATTGCGGAGAAAACAGGCTTCATCATTCCGCTTGGGGAATGGGTGCTGCATACAGCTTGCCAGCAAATCCGCGAATGGGAGCGGATGGGGATGGCGGACATGTCCGTCAGCGTAAATATGTCGATGCTGCAGTTCCAGCAGAAGCATATCGTCCATACGATCGAACACATTATTTCCAACGCCGGCATCAGGCCGGGGCAGATCGAATTGGAAATAACCGAATCGATCTTCATGGACAATGCGGAGCATACGCTCAAAGTGCTGCATGAGCTTCAGAACCTTGGCGTGAAGCTGTCGCTGGACGATTTCGGCACCGGTTATTCATCGCTAAGCTATCTTCAAAATATACCATTGCATACGCTGAAGCTCGACAAATCGTTCATCAGCGACATCGTATCCGACTTCAAGAAGCAGATGATATTCAAGTCGTTGATCGTCATTGCCCATAACTTGAACCTGAAGGTTGTAACCGAAGGCGTCGAGACGCAAGAGGAACTCAGCATTATTCGCGAGCATAATTGCGATGCCGTACAAGGCTACATTTACAGCCCTCCTGTGCCAGCGGCGCGTTTTGTAGAAATTTATTTGCAGCATAACCAATAGCGAACAGGAGATACCGTCTACTAGAAGACGGTATTTCTTTTAGTACAAAGTAAAGCTATGATAAATAAATCATAAAAACATATAAAGGTGGAAGGTCAGAATGACTTTGTTCGAACAGCAGCTTTTTGCAAATCCATATCCCGGAAGAACGCTAGCAATTGGAATGACGCCTTCAGAACAATATTACGCGCAAATCTATTGGATCATGGGAAGAAGCGACAATAGCCGTAATCGTGTGTTCGAGCTCAACGGGCAGAGCGTGAGGAACGCGGCTTACGATCCGGCGAAGCTCGAGGACCCCTCCTTGATTATCTATTACCCGATTCGGGTGTGCGGGGAGCAGCATATCGTATCGAATGGTGATCAGACAGACACGTTATATGACGGATTTACGCAAGGGATTTCATTCGAGGACGCGTTAAAAAAGAGACAGTACGAGCCCGACCCGCCGCATTACACGCCTCGGATTTCAGGTGTGATCGACACTCATGAGCGCCGTTACAGCATATCGATCTTAAAGTCAAATAACAATGATCCGTCCGTCTGTATCCGCAATTTCTATCACTATAGTTCCTTTACGCCGGGAATAGGGCATTGTATACATACCTATAGAGCGGAGGAGCAAGGCGTACTGCGGCCGTTCCTTGGTGAGCCTATGGAGGTGCCGATTTTTGATTCAATAGAAGAAACGGCTGAATTTTATTGGCGCAACCTTAACGAAGACAACAAAATTTCATTGGTAGTCAAGTTTATTAGCGTGCAGGATCATTCCGTACAATATGTCATACTGAACAAAAATCGATAAGAAGCGGGGCCGCTAAAGGTGACGAAGAAAAAGCTGCTCGCGGCGATCGCGGGCTTGCTCGTAACGACGGGGATTGTCGTTGGCGTGTTTCTGGTACTTCGGTTCGTGTTGCAATCTGCGCCGCTTGAGACCGTCATGTCGGAACAGTACGGCAATCGCATGATCGACTTTGAATTGACGGATATGAACGGCAATATGATCCCGGTATCCGCATCGTCGGGAAAGCCGAAACTGATTAACTTCTGGGCTTCATGGTGTCCGGGCTGCCATGACGAGGCAGAGTCATTGAACCGCATCTATGCGAAGTATAAGGATGAGGTCGAGATCATATCCGTGAACGTCACGACGGAAGATATGGTAGAGGAGGCACAAGCGTTTTTGGATGCGTACGACATCCAAATGCCGGCTTTGCTTGATGAGGATGGTACGGTGTCCGCACAGTACATGATATCGGCTATCCCAACTAATTTTTTCGTCAAGAGGGATGGCACAATCCATAAAATCACGTTCGAGATTACGGAGGCTGGCGCTGAGGCGTTCATTAAAGAGCTGTTAGTCGATAACGAGAACGATGAAAGCTAGACTCTATTATGGAGCAGCTATTCTCTTTCTAATTGCTGCGGGCCTTGGCGTCAGACGTTATTCGGCTGCTTTTCCTCCATTCGTATCGGACCATTTTGGAGACGGGCTGTGGGCGTGCATGATCTATTGCGGCGTTCGATGCTTGTGGGTGAACAAGATGGTAGGATGGGCGGTCGTCATAAGCACGGCCATTTGTTTCGGCATTGAGTTCAGTCAGCTCTATCAAGCGAATTGGATCAATGAGATCAGAGATACGACCCTTGGCGCTTTGGTCCTTGGCCACGGATTTCTGTTTGTTGATTTAGTCAGATATAGCATTGGCATTATGCTGGCGGTGATCGTAGATGGAATAATGAAACGCCTAAGTCCGCGGACTTAGGCGTTTAGTTTAAGTTTTTTGGCAAAATAGCTATACGACTTGTCCGTCGTACATAACTCGTGAAGACTTGCTTGAATCTGCTCCTTGGCCTGCTCGATTGATGGATCCGCTAGCGGAAGCTTGTCCTGAAGCTGCTCGAGCCAATAGTCTGACGTTTCGTAGCACATGCTGCTCCAGCCTCCGTCATGATCGCTTTCTTTCGCTCCGGTAATGACAATGTCTCCGAAGTTCTGGAGTTGAACGAGCGCGGACTCGTAATCCTTCTTCTGCTCCTTCGCATCAAGCCTAGCTGCTTTCCGCAATTGCCTTGTATCTATGTTGCCTGCCTCACGGATAAGCTCGTACAGCCTATAGGCATGTGTCGATAATAGCCCGTCCCGATACCTCTCTTCTACCGATGTTCCACCCGATAGTAACAACCGAACAAGCGGAAAGGCATCGACATGAATGAAGGAGGCCTTCGTACCGAAAAATTTCCCGTACGCTGCATAACCATCCTTCACGATGCGAGTGCGCCAAAGCCAAGGATCGAGCTCTGTGCCCGAATGCCATTCATTATCGGCTGTTGCAGCGGTAAGTGAAGGATATCCAGCTACGAGATCGGAGAATGGAAATATGCGATAGCGGATAACTTGCTCGACAAACTGATCATAGGTTGTCTTACTCATTTTTTTTCAAAAGCCTCCCCGCAATGGTTATGTTGAAACCTACTGTTAATTATATCCATTGTAAGTTTGGTTTGCTATAGACGATTAGGCCATCACCCATTGCCGGCAAGATGCGTATTCTGATTGTATTGAGGATTGAGCCTAGGGAGGAATCGGGATGGGATATTTTGTGGAAGTGGAGACGGATGTGAAGATCTATGTGGAGGACGTGAATCCGTCCAGCAGCAAAGTGATCTTCTTCATTCATGGCTGGCCGGCGAGCCATAAGCTGTTCGAGTATCAGTTCAACGTGCTGCCGGCAATGGGTTATCGTTGTATCGGTATCGACCTTCGCGGCTTCGGTCAATCCGACAAACCGTGGGACGGGTATAGCTACGATCGGCTGGCGGACGATATTCGCTGTGTCGTCGAAGCGCTCGGACTGCGGAGCTTCGTGCTGGTCGCACATTCGGTCGGCGGGGCGATTGCGATCCGTTATATGGCGCGTTACCAAGGGTACGGCGTGAAGAAGCTCGTACTGCTCGCCGCCGCCGCGCCTAGCTTCACGCGTCGTCCGAATTTCCCGTATGGGCTGGAGAAGGCTGATGTGAATAAGCTTATCGATGCGACGTATAATAATCGACCGCGAATGCTGCAGGATCTCACTTATATGTTCTTTTACCAGAATGTCGGCGAACCGCTAGCAGATTGGTTTTTTCAGATGAATCTCCAGGCAGCAGGTTACTCGACAGCAGCGGTGCTGGAGTCGTTAAGGGACGAGGTATTGTTCGGCGACTTGCCTTGGATTAAAGTGCCTACTTTGATCCTRCAAGGCATTCATGACGAGATTAGCAAGCCGCCGCTGGCGGAAGCGCTGCATGAGGGGATTGCCAATTCACGCTTAATCTGGCTGTATAACAGCGGTCATGGATTGATGTGGGAGCAGCGGAATGAGGTCAACGACGAGATAAGCAAGTTTATTGATCGATGAAGCAACCTATAGAGATTGCGCCCCGTCTAATATGGAAAATAGAGGGGGATTGCCATGAAGCGATTAATCGGAGGCCGATATGCTGTTACCGTCATGTTATTGATCGTGCTTATCTTGCTTGCGGCAGGCTGCGGCGGAGGACAAGGCGGATATAAGGATAATGTTTTAATTGGCCACTTTTCAAGAGTGGATCACGAACAAGGAAAGGTCATCGTCGACATTTCGGAGTGGGCGCATCGGAACGATAAAGGTCCGGTTCGGAATGATTGGGGAATGGAATATCACGGCCAACTGACGAACAGTACTGTCGTTCGCAATGAAACAGGAGAGAAAGTCGAGCTTGCAGCCATAAAACGCGGCCAGAAATTGCGGATTTATCCGCCAGATCCAAGCAATGATAAGATAGATGAGCTTGTTGTCTTGGAGATGACAGTTCAAGAGAAATATAAGCGTATGGGACTGCTTGCCCCAGGCAATGACCGGCTTTACACCGTTGTCATAAGCGGGCAAGATGCCAGCGAGCGATATGTTGACAGCAACATGGAGCAAGAACTCCATAACGCCCTGCAAGGGGGGCTTTCGTTGATGGAATATGATCCGAAAGCAAATGAGCTTGTCGATGTAAAGGACGAGTTCGCGCTTAAGGCGTTCCCGGCGTTTCTAGTATTTGATAATGAGAAACTGGTTTACAAGACATATAAGACAGACGAATTGGAGAAATTTCTGCAATCGAAATAAAAGAAGAACGGCTGGCTTAGAGGGAGGAGTGCCCCTTTAAGCCAGCCGTTTCTTTTTACCTTAGATCGTCCACTGTGAATGAACGATTGCGCTCACATACCAAGCGCCTTCATATTGCTCGAGCACAAGGATAAGGCTCTCCCAATCCATGCCTTCGTACTGGGCATCGAAGCCGCTGAAATGATAATCAACCGTGTAGCTATCAGGGAATACATCCTTTATATTGACGAGCGTATTGCCGTGGCCGATAATCTCGTCTTCGCCAACGGTCTCTGCTTYGATAAACGGTTTGTCATAGACAAACTTATCGTAATATTGCGCGAAGGTKAGGGCGATCGGTTCGCCGGAGCCGTCATAAGCACCCCAAGTATGAATGGTCGCATCGGTCAGTGCAGGCAGAGCATCTGCCTGAAAGGTGAGCGCGGATGCTTGATCAATATGGGCATAAGGAGAGAATAGCAGCCCTTTGACCGGATGAACGAGCGAAGCAAGCATCGTTAGATCTTTGTCTTTAAGCGCTTGAACAATAGCATCTGCGGCCTCATGGGTTGTCGCATAGGTTGTTGGGGGCGGAGCTTCGGTCTCGCTGACTGCCGGGCTAGTTGTTGGGCTTGTTGTCGGCTCGTTCTCATTGGAATTGATATTGCCGCCATTAGCTGCACACCCTATTAAGAGTGCGGTTAGCGCGAAGGCAAACAATAGTTTCTTTATCATTATAATCACCTCAACTGGTTATTCATGAATGTTATTGTATGATGTCTGACGTAATCGGCATGCGAATGTTGCAGGCGGACTTGTCATGAAAGCGCTCATTTGCTAAAATAGGCATTGTTACGTTTAGTAAATTTATTAACTAAATAGAAGGTGGAACATGGCAACGATCAAACAGATTGCGCAAGAAGCCGGTGTTTCCGCTGCCACCGTATCTCGGGTACTTAATAACGATATGACTTTATCCGTCGGTGAAGAGACGAGATCACGCATCTTTAGCATTGCCGAACAGCTCCAATATAAGCCGTCCCGATTGCGTCGAATGAAGAAAGAAGAGCTGCTGTCGAGGCAGCAAGTAGGTTTGCTTATGTGGTCATCGATTGAGGATGAACATAACGATCCCTATTTCTCTTCCATACGCAAAGGAATTGAGACGCGATGCGAAGAGCTTGGCCTCTCGATTGTAAAGGTGCTTCGCGGTAATGCTCGTGCTGAGTGGCAGTCCTTGCACGAGTTGGACGGTCTCATTGTCGTCGGTTCGATTAACGATCAGGATGTCAATTCGCTCTATGCGCATCGCGACCGGATTGTGTTTCTGAACCATAGCACGCCTCCTCATGATTGCGATTCGGTCAATCTCCATTTCGAACAAGCGATGAAGGACGTGCTTGGCCATTTATTCACGCTTGGCCATACGAGGATCGCTTTAATCGGCGGGGAAGAACGTGTCCATTCGCTAGGGCAGCAAACGCAGCAAGTTCAGGTAATTCTCGATCCCCGCAGCTATCATTTCGAGCTGCTCATGCAAGAGCGAGACTTGTATCGTCCTGAATTTGCGATTACTGCAGATTGGTCAACCGGCGGCGGCTATGACGCAATGAACCGGTTGCTGGATCAAGCGGAGCTTCCAACAGCTTGCTTCGTTGCAAGCGATCCGATGGCAGTCGGCGCCTTGCGCGCTCTGCATGAGCGAGGAGTATCGGTCCCGGAGGAGATGGCGGTCATCGGATTCGACGATATAGAGCTGTCCGCCTACTTGAATCCGCCGCTTACGACCGTTCGCGCCCATACCGAACAGATGGGCAGAACAGCAGCGCAGCTGCTGCTGGAGCGTATTGAAGGTCGCGAGGCAGCCGTTCATGTAAGGGTCAATACGACATTGATGGTAAGGGAAAGCTGCGGTCACGATTTAACGAAATTACATTAATAGGTTAGGGGATATTACGATGTCTATTCATTATGATGAACAGAAAGCATTATTCCATTTGCAATCCAAGGATACGAGCTATGTCATTCAATTAACGAAGCAAGGTTTCCCTGCGCACTTGTATTGGGGCAAGAAGGTTCGCGGCCTGCAACTGGACCGATTGCTTGAGCTTAAAGAGCGCGCATCGTTCAGTCCAAGCACGGATCTAAGCCAGCTTTCGTTGTCGCTCGATACGCTGCCGCAGGAATTTCCGACTTACGGAAGCTCCGACTTCCGGACACCTGCTATTCAAGTTGCGCTGCCGAATGGTTCGACTGTTACGGAGCTAAGCTACGAATCCCATACGATTCTCAGCGGCAAGCCGGCGCTAACTGGATTGCCTTCTGTATACACGGAGCAAGACGACGAGGCTCAAACTTTGGAAATAACATTGAAGGACGAGCTATCGGGTCTCACTGTCGTTCTTTCCTATACCGTCTTTGAGAACTTCGACGCGATTACTCGCTCGGCAACGATTACGAACAATGGCAGTTCAACACTGCAGTTGCAACGGGCGCTTAGCATGAGTCTTGATTTCGCGCATGATCGGTTTGAAATGCTGCAATTATCGGGTGCATGGACACGCGAGCGTTACGTGCACAAGCGCAAGCTCGAGCCTGGCATGCAATCTGTAGAGAGCCGCAGAGGCTCAAGCAGCCATGTGCAAAATCCGTTCATCGCGCTGCTAGCTGAAGGAGCCGACGAGGATCATGGTGATGTGTATGGAGCAAGCTTCGTATACAGCGGCAACTTCATTGCCGGCGTCGAAGTCGATCAATTCCATTCGGCTAGGCTGTTCATGGGCCTCAATCCATTCGACTTCAACTGGCAGTTGGAAGCGGGTGAGCAGTTCCAGACACCGGAGGTCGTTCTCGTGCACTCTGATCAGGGGCTTGGCGGCATGTCGCGCAGCTTCCATGATTTGTATCGCTCTAGGCTGATTCGCGGCCAATTCCGCGATCAGACACGTCCAATTCTCGTCAACAACTGGGAAGCAACGTACTTTAACTTCACCGCAGACAAGATTGAATCGATTGCAAAGGTCGGACAAGAGCTGGGTATCGAACTATTCGTACTAGATGACGGTTGGTTCGGCAAACGTGACAATGACACGACATCGCTGGGCGATTGGTTCGTTGACCGCAACAAGCTTCCTAACGGTCTTGAGGATCTCGTTAGCCGCGTGAAGAAGCTTGATATGCAGTTCGGACTTTGGTTCGAACCGGAGATGATCTCGCCGGAGAGCGAGCTCTACCGCGATCATCCGGACTGGTGTCTGCATATTGATGGGCGCAGACGGACGCAAGCCCGCCAGCAGCTTATTCTTGACCTAAGCCGTGCTGACGTTCGCGAGTACATCGTACGCGTCATTTCGGATATTCTCTCCAGCGCGCCGATCACCTACGTGAAGTGGGATATGAACCGCAATATGACCGAGATCGGCTCGGCGCTTCTGCCGGCGGAACGCCAACGCGAGACGGCACACCGTTACATGCTTGGTTTGTACGAAGTGCTTGAGAAGATCACAAGCGCATTCCCACATATTTTGTTCGAGAGCTGCTCGGGCGGAGGCGGACGTTTCGATCCGGGGATGCTGTATTACATGCCGCAAACATGGACGAGCGACAATACCGATGCCGTTTCCCGTCTGAAAATTCAATACGGTACAAGCATTGTGTATCCGGTAAGCGCAATGGGCGCGCATGTGTCGGCAGTACCGAACCATCAGGTAGGCCGAATCACGTCGCTTGAGACGCGCGGCAATGTCGCACTCTCGGGCAACTTCGGCTACGAGCTGGATTTGACGAAATTTACGGAACAAGAAAAGGAAACCGTTAAAGAGCAAGTGGCGCTGTATAAGGAAGTGCGTCATCTGGTACAGTTCGGCGACTTCTACCGCTTGCTTAGCCCGTTCGAGGGGAACGAGACGGCATGGATGTTCGTAGCGAAGGATAAGAGCGAGGCATTCGTTGTGTTAGCTGCCGTTCTTCAAGAGCCGTATCCGAAGCTGAACCGCTTCCGTCTGAAGGGCCTTGATTCGAACCGCGATTATGAGCTGGTTGGCGAGGAAGGCGCATACGGCGGCGATGAGCTGATGCATGCCGGCCTTAAGTTGCCGCAGTTCCACGGTGATTACGCTAGCCGTGTCTATCGTTTCCGTACGGTGTAGCAGCAGCCAGCCTGCGGGTTAGTCATTTATGAGGATTTTCTCCCGTTATTTTTTAGGGAATGACCAAACAATTAGTGAATAACGGGAAATCCTCATGTTAATTTCAATCCTATCTGCCTGCTATTAAGAATACGGGAAGATTAACGGGAGTAATTCCAGCTATTTGATAAAAACAGGCTTGAACAGCAATAATAACGGTACAATTTCCAGTTATTTCGTTCGAGCGCGCAGTTACGTAAAAAAACCGTTCTTTGACAAGTGGCGAGAATATCCGCCATCTGAGCAAGGAACGGTTTTTTGTATGCTTTCTTTCCCTCCAAGCGTACGAACACAATCCTTACGCTTGAAGACCGCGCAGGTGCTCGGCTAGCCGAGACCAAGTCTGATCCATGCTCGGAATGAGTCCCATCTCCACGGTTCGCTTCAGCGCGCCCGACGAAACGAATTCAACACGGTTAGTCAGCTTGGTCTTGCCTTGAACGTCTTCGAACGTGACGGTTACGAGCAAACCGTCGTTAGCTTCGATGACTCCGTTCTCGTCGGATATATAATCCTCATAGACGAGCTTGTCCGGCGCTGCGATTTCGCGATAGATCGCTTTGCCCCATGATTTCGTCTGACCATCCTTGAATTCCAGGCAATATTGCCAAGCCCCACCTGGCTGGAGGTCGACATTGCATAACGTAAGATTCCAGTCCCTTGGCCCCCACCAGAGTACGAGCTGGGCCGCTTCCGTATACGCTTGAAACACAAGCTCCCGCGGCGCGTCGAAGCTCCGTTCGAGCATGAGGATGTTGCCTTTAGCTTTTGATTTTAGTTTAGTTGTTTCCTTTTTCTTGAACATACCGATCTCCTTCATTTAGATGAATCAGAGCTTTCATAAGCTCCTAAAGAGTACATGTATTGTGCCAAAATAGCAACAGGAAGGTACGGACTGCACCTTCCTGTCGCTGTTGCTATAATGGATTGGTATGTAGAGAGAAGGTCAACTAGGCTCCGAGTGAAGCAGAGAAAATGCCCACGATCAACACAAAAACCAAGAAATAAAGAATAGTCACAATCAATGCCCACAGGAGAGCAGCTTTGTAGTAGTTCTGTTTAGTAGGATTGCCTTCTCCGAATGCCCACACGAACATCATGATGATGTTGACGATAGGGATGATGAGAATAAGCATTTGCAGCATCCAGTCCTTAACGCTGATTACCGGCGATACTTGCTGATTCGGATTGTACCCTCCGTTGTAAGGATTGACTTGCGGCTGATTGTTGTAATCCAATTGATTCGCTCCCTTAAGTTTGATTAACGTTGTCACACAACGTTCACATGCTTATTATAGCGGGAACAAACTTTATTACAATCCCTTTTTTGCTAAAATCCCCCTAATTTATTAAAAATACTACGATACTTGTCCTATTTTTCGCTAGAATAGTAGATTAATAGACATCTGTTCAACATCCATTTAGAAAAATTTGTCGATATCTTTTACGTATTATCTATTGCTCTTGACGTTACGTCAAGTCTTACACTTAAGGCAGGAGGTGCGGAAATGGAACAAAGTATGAAGTCTAATCAGAAGTACGGTATAGGCGCTTTCGCGAAGCTGACAGGAGTAACAGAAAGGGCGCTTCGATATTACGATCGCAAAGGGCTGCTCGCGCCGTCTAGCCGCAACGAGCACGGCCACCGTTTTTATACCGAACAAGACCTGTTCCAATTGCAAAAAATATTAACGCTTAAATATTTGGATTTTTCATTGGAGGAGATTCGAAGCTATCTGGAGAAGCCGGAGGTCGATCTGCAGCACTCGTTGGCTTCGCAGTATGAAATGCTGCAGCAGAAGCAGAGGCAGCTTGAACGGGTGATGGAGACGATCTCGCGTATGCAGAAGCTATTGGATGGAGCGGGCAAGGTTGACAGCAACATGCTGCTTGTATTCATTCACAGCATTCAGAATGAGGAAGTGCAGAAGGAGTGGCTGTCGCAGCAAATGCCGGCCTCCGTCGTCGAAGCTATCTTTATGAAAGGCATGTCCAAGGAAGCTCGTCTGGAGCAGGAGAAGAGGATGATTGCCATATTGCTGCAGTTGAAGGAGCTGCATCAACAAGGCAAGGACCCGACAGAGACGGAGGTCATGGAGAAGGGGGTCGAGCTGGTTGCTATGCTGGAAGGGCTGCTAGCTCCGATAATGGGCGAGCTTACGGAGCAAGAACGCGCTCAGCTTGAAGAGTTGGGCGAGATGGATGGGATGATCGATCCGTTCTTATTCCCGAACGCTTTTACGCAGGAAGAAGAACTTTATTTCGCCAAAGTGTTCGAGCACATCGAGGCGCTTAAGTCGATTACCGGAGGTGAGCGCAGTGAAGAGTAGGGGAAAGATGGAAACTGAGAGTACGGGAGCAGCCGGTATGAACGTCAGACAATTTGTTCTGCTCATTGCGAAGCATAAGCCAGCAACATGGCTGATTGCAGCCGCCATGCTGCTGGGAATTGGAGAAACGGCTCTATCGCTTACGATTCCGCTGCTTACGATGGATATGGTCGAAGAACTGTCAGCCTCTAGCTTGCGGGCGGTAACGATTGCCGTGCTGGGAACGGTATTTCTGACGCAAACGGCGATGTCAGGTTTCTCGGTCTATACGATGTCCTATATCGGCCAATACATCATAAGCGGCTTGCGGCGGGAGGTGTGGCAACGGGTATTGAAGCTGCCTGTTCCGTTCTTTGACCGGAACAGCTCGGGAGAGACGATGAGCCGCGTTACGAACGATACGAACGTCATTAAAGACTTTATCATTGGGCATGTTATATCGTTTTTGGGAGGCATCATCTCGGTTATCGGAGGCGTTATTCTACTGCTGACTATCGATTGGCGTATGACGCTGCTCATGCTTGTAGCAGTTCCGGCTGCCCTGGTTATCTTGTGGCCGCTTGGATCGAAGATGTTCAAGGTTTCCAAGTCGATGCAAGACGAGACGGCGTTGTTCCAAGGCGATCTAGGACGCGTGTTGTCCGATATTCGGCTCGTAAAGGCATCGCTAGCCGAGCCATTGGAGAAGCGGCAAGGCAGCTTCCGTATTAATAGGCTGCTGCAATTCGGTCTGCAAGAAGCGAAAATCGTAGCGATTGTATCTCCGCTTATGATGTCGGTCATGCTGCTAATTCTTGTAGTGCTGATCGGTTACGGAGGCGTACGGGTTGCGCAAGGGTCGCTAAGCGGCGGAGAATTGGTAGCTATCATTTTGTACATGTTCCAAATCGTGATGCCTTTCACGCAGATGGCCTCGTTTTTCACGCAGTTTCAGAAAGCGATGGGCGCATCGGAGCGATTGCAAGAGCTGCTGGATGAACAGCCGGAACAATCGGAAGCGGTATTGGAAAGCATCAACAAACACGTAGCAGCTGCGACTTTATCGGCAAATAAACAGCCAATCGAGTTTATAAATGTGGGCTTCGGTTATACGCATGACCGCCCCTTGCTTCAATCGCTTTCGCTGCGAGTGGAGCCAGGAAAGACGACGGCCATCGTTGGGCCAAGCGGCACGGGAAAAACAACGTTGTTCTCGTTGATCGAGCGGTTTTATGAGCCAAGCTCGGGCTTCATTACGTATGGCGAGCAGCCGATTGCCGACATGCCGTTGGACGAATGGCGCGGACGAATCGCCTATGTCTCGCAGGATAGTCCGATGATGGCCGGAACGATTCGGCATAACTTGACCTACGGGCTGGATCTCGAAGCCGAAGACAAGCTGAGGGAGGCGATTGAACAGGCGAACTTGACCTCGTTCTTAGCTTCGCTTCCGGACGGGTTTGATACGGAAGTAGGCGAGCGGGGCATAAAGCTGTCCGGCGGGCAACGCCAGCGCTTAGCCATAGCCAGAGCGATCTTACGCGATCCCGATATCTTGCTGCTTGACGAAGCGACGGCACATCTGGACAGTGAATCGGAGCAACTGGTGCAGGAAGCGCTGCAAGCGCTGATGCAAGGCAGGACGACACTCGTGATCGCTCATCGGCTGTCGACGACACGCGGCGCCGATCGGATTGTTATTCTGGAGAAGGGGGAAGTGACAGGCCAAGGAACGCATACGGAGCTTATGGAATCGCATGCGCTATATTATAAGCTTGTACAGCAGCAAATCGTTGGGGACAGCTAATCCATCGCCAGTAGTCGTCCGCTTCGCGTATGTCCTGTCGGACGGTTAATTCGTTACAAATACAGCGTCGCCAATTGACAGTGTGCCGGTCTGCTCTACATTAGCATAGACGCCAAAGTTCAGACCGAATTTCTCATTCACGGTTCGCAGCAACGAGCTATCCTTCTCCAGCCGATCAGGATCGATCGTAATCATGGAGCAGCGGTCGCATTCGGATTTCACTTGCAGTCTTATATCTCCGATATGCAGTTGTTTACCGATCCACTCGCGTTCATGACCCGCATCATGGTTGACGGCTATCACAATATTGGCTCTAAAGCGTCGGTAGTCCAACGACTTGCCCCAAGCGTCCTCAAGCAAACGCAGCGACCGATCCGTAATAATAAGTATGCCGTCGCTATCTACAGCCAGCACGCCATCACGGTCAGGTGCATACTCCAGCATGGTGAGCTTGTTTTTCGAATGGGATTCAATCTCAGCTAACAGCTCATCGTTCCATTCACGAATGCGGCCGTCTGGGCCTGTGATCTGGACCTCAGGGAAAGCGTGCGCTGTGCCTTCGCCAACAAGCTTTGCTTTATATTCAAGCATCCCCGCATAATTGCGGGCGGTGTAATAACGATCCCAGCCTTCCTTCGTCTCATCTATGAAGGCGCGCGCACGGTCGCCATACAGGCCGTGAGTATCGACTTGACTCGAAGACAAGCTCTCGCCTGCGAGAGATTTGACAGGATATCTGTTCAATTGAACGATGGTTCCGATAGGTTTGATCGACATCGTAAGTAAGCACCCTTTCCCTACAGCCTATTTCGATAAAAAAAGGGCAGAGAAGCCGGTTCGCCCAAGCTCCTCTGCCGTATTCAGCATTAGTATAATCGAAAATGCCGCGAATGAAACGCGCTACACCGCTGCAAGGACGGCGATAACCGTTCTACCTTGCCGGTATGAATTGTTTCACCCAGTTGCCGAAGCCTGCCGGATTACGGCTTTGGACAAGGATTACGCCTTCGCCGCGGAATCTGCATACGAGTGCTTCGCCGCTCGTTATGCTGGAGAACCAGCCCTTCGATGCCTTCTCAATCGTGTACTGCATATAGCTCGGCCATGCGACCAAATGCCCGTTATCGACAATGACCTCTTCGCCTGGAGCAAGATTAATTGCATGTATGGCGCCGTACGAGGAGAGGAATACAGTGCCTCTGCCGCTGATCTCGACGATGAAGAAGCCTTCGCCGGAAAACAAGCCTTTCGCGAGATTTTGCATTTTCGTATTGACCTGAATACTGTCCGAGCCGGCTAGGAAGCCGTCCTTCTGCACATTGAGCGTGTAGCTTCCGTCAAGCTCGATGGATTGAATATCGCCCATTGCGGTAGGGGCGAGCAGCACCTCTCCATTTCCCCTTGCAGCGGTCATTTCTTGGAAGAAGAACTTTTCCCCGCTAAGCATTCTTCCGAAACCTCTCATTAGTCCGCCGTCGACCGTGCCAGTCAGATCGATCGTTGGCGACATCGATACCATTGCGCCGGACTCGGCTTTCACTTTCTCGCCCCGATTAAGTCCTACCCTCAGAAGCGCGAACGCTCCTTGGTACAGCACCTCGTATTTCATATGTATTCCTCCCATCAGTTGAAATGTTGTCGTCGTTCACATAGGTTAAGTATAATCCATTTCTACCTTGGAGCGTTAGGTTAACCATTTACAAGAAGCGTATCGCAATAATCGCAATTGCCTGTTTGGTTTGATTGCAGTTGCTTCTTCGCCCCGCAGCCCGGGCAATCAATCCATTTAAACGTCGGATTGACGCTTTGTGGCGGCGATGGGACTGGATTCAATGGCTCAGGAGGAACGGGAAGAGGCGAAGCGGCGTTGATGGCATCGTACGCAGCCTGCCGCTGCGCTCGTTTCTTTTTGTCGCTGCGAGCAATGAACTTTACGCCAAATACGGTTAGTAAAGTACCTGGAGCAATAAAGAGCAATAAACCAGTGGAAATGATAAGTGCAGCATCTTCTCCAGAAGGAAGCCCAATTAAAGCAAGCATGAACATCATGCCAAACAGCAGTACAGGGACTCCTATAATTATCATAAGTATTCCCCAAAACATGGTTGAAGCCTCCTATCTTGTATCATGACAACTAACGGTAGGCAAGTGTCGAGCCGCAATAATCGCAATTGCCGGTTTGGTTCGGCTGCAGCTCCTTCTTCGCTCCGCAGCTTGGACAGTCAATCATTTTCGGAGAACCGGAATTGATGTTGGGACGACTGCTGCCGTTAGCATTCGACGGTGGCGGATGCGGTGGAGGAGGCGTGACAATAATCGGGTTTTCCCGTGCATGACGTTCAGCCTCTTGTATCGATTGGATGTAGCTCTTATAATTTTTTCTACCAACAATAATTAGACAGATACCCGGAATGATCATAATAGCAATGTATACGGCAACGCCTGATAGAATATCATTTAATTCATTTCCCATAAAAAAGGAGTAATTAACGCTTGCGCCCACTCCTATGAGCAATAAAATAATGCCAATCACTTGCTTCGCTTTTCCCGGTTTCATTTGTAAATCCTCTTCTCCCTTATTTGACTGTCAGCAGCTGTTTGTTCCGAAGCTTAATCTGTTCGCTTATCGTTACAATTTTATCTCGAAGCATATGTAGTGCGGATTCGCGATCTTCATGTCCGTTAACTGCGCCAATCTGGGAAGGCAGTTGATTGATATCCGCAATGAGATGCTGCTCCTCGGATACGAGAGACGGGTGAATGACGGGATCGCTGTATTGAATGAGCTCTTTTAGTGAAAGCAGACGGCTCTCGAATTCTTGTTGCTGCTCTTTCTCCAACTGCTTAACTGCAAGGAGCGCTTCCTGCATAACGACTTGCAGGTAACTCCAAGTTTTAGCGGAGGCTGCAGTTTGCCGCTCCCGCTCGACGAATGACCGCGCATATCGATAGATAAAGGGACTTGCCGGTATGAGAACGAGAATAAGTAAGACAATTCCAATAAGGATTAGCATTCAACGCACGCTCCTTTAAGTGAGATTATGGCCGCAATCCCTGCAGAAACGTTGATTAGGCTCTACGTTGCTCCCGCAATTCGAGCATTGCAGCAAGTTATTGGTGCCGCAATGCGGGCAGAACTTGACGTCCGAGTCGATTTTCTCCCCGCAGCCCTTGCATGGCTTTGGAAAATCAGCTCCGCATTTGTCGCAATGCGTGCTTCCTTGTTCACAATCAGCTCCGCACTTCGGGCACGGATTGTACGGATCTCCGCAATTGGAGCAGAACTTTGAATGGTTAGCCATAGGCTCGCCGCATTTGTTGCAGGAGTGTAGCTTTGGAGCGGGACCGCCGCCTGAACCGACAGTGCCCGTGAAAGGCTTGCCGCAGCCGTTGCAGAAGCGGGAGTTGATATCATTTACGCTGTTGCAGGAAAGACAGGTTCTATTAGATACGCTGGGCCCCGTATTCAATATGCCGCCAAGCTGGCCCATCTGGTTACCGAAGGCTCCGCCTAGATTAGTGCCCATTCCGAAACCAAGGCCCGCGCCAAGCAGGGAGGCCTGAGCGCTTCCTTCGTTTTTGGCTGCTCCTTCAAGCGTATCGAACGTTCTCTCTTGCTGATAGTTGTATCCGATAATATCCATTTCGGCTTTGCGCGCCAGCGCGTCGCGAAGCTTGACGATGGACGGGTCATCCTCCGGCGAGCTGATTGAGTCAATGTAGAAGTTGTGCAGCAGAATGCCGAACGGCTCCAGCATCGTCTTCACTTTAGCCTCGACATGAGCGGAAATCTCGCTAATGTAGGCGTTAATCTCCAATATGCTTATTTTTTTTAGAACGAGATAGGAGGATAAAATTTCATTAATATTCATCATAAGCACGCCGCGAATATATTTGGACAGGCTGCTTTGCGTGAACTCGCTGACTGTACCGACGAGCTTGACGAGAAACTTGCGCGAGTCTTCGATCGTAATGCCGAACTGGCCGAACGCTCTCACGGGAACGATGACATTGTATTTCGGATCCTGAAGCTTGACGGGGGAGGCTGTGCCCCATTTCACATCAAGCACGGTTGCACGGTTCACGTACCATACCTCCGCAGTGAACGGCGACTTGCCGCCAAACGGAATATTAATGAGATCTTTCAGGAAAGGAATGTTGTACGTGCTAAGCGTATGCCGCCCAGGTCCGAATAAATCGAGCGCCCGGCCTCCCTTGAACAGGAGAGCCTCCTGCGATTGATTGACGATAAGCTGAGTCCATGTACCCATCTCTTCATTCGGATATTTCCACGCGAACACGTCGGGACTTCCATCATATTTGACAACCTCTACTACTGCCAAATGATTCACCTCTTATATGCTGATAAATAAACACCTATGCCAATTGTATAATATTGCATATAGTTTGGCACTCCTTATGTACGACTGCAGCACTAAATTCGTTTCGTTGGAAGTGAATATCCAATCCATTCCAATTAATCAATCATGACAAGCCCCAGAGGAACATATATATCAGACAGGCTATTATAGGGGACTGGTGAATATGTTTTCTTTGAAAAAGATCGGGGCCATCGTTATCGGCAGCATACTCATCGCTATCGGGATCAATTTTTTCGTTGTGCCGCTCGGTATACTGGATGGCGGCATCATTGGCGTTGCGCTCATCATCAATTACGTCTTCGATATCAAGATTGGGTTGATTATGCTGATATGCAGCATACCGATCTTCGTACTTGCATGGTTCTACAATCGCGAGCTTCTCTATATTAGCGTAAGCGGATTATTGCTTTCTAGTTATGTGATCGATTTCATGGAGCCGTATCAATATTATTTCAGCTACTATATCGAATGGACGCCGTTCACGAGAGCCGTAGTTGGAGGCTTGGCGATCGGAACGGGCATCGGCGTTATGCTCAGGCAGCATGTATCGACGGGCGGAATGGATTTGATCGCGGAATACTTATCCGAGTATATCAAGATTAATGTTGGCATCATCGTGTTAATTATCGACTTGCTCATCATCAGCATCGGTGAATGGATACTCCCTGGCGACAGCTTCTTTCTCTCGCTCATGACGATTACCGCGGGGGGACTTGCGACAAGCATATGCACGTTGAGGCGCTCCGAAATTAGTTAAACCAAACATCCAAAGGCCTTCTAAATCGGAGGCTTTTTCTATTCCAATCTTTAATCTTCCATACATTTACAAAAGCGAGCTTATCCATTAATGTGGTAGATATGAAAAATAGACTAAAAATCATATAAAAGAGGAGCAAATAGGCATGAAGAGTGGCCGTTATCGATTCAAAATAGCAGGAGCTTGGCTCGCTTTAATAGTAGCTCTATCCGGGATTTCGATTCCTAATGCAGTAGACGGGGCTGCCGGTACCGAAACGGGGGAGCCAGGCGTTGAGAACGCTGTTTATGCGTATCATGCCGATCCTGTGAAAGAGTGGGAAACAAGGCTATCCGACACTGCAGAAGGGGAGGACGCATTTTACACCAGGCTCTGGCAAGCTCCTGACGGTTCGATTTATGTAACACGGGGGATCGGGGATGTGCTCGTCTATAATACCGACGGAACCCTCAGATGGCGAGACAATTTGAATCAGCGCATTTTATACGATCCTATTGCCGGAGCAGACGGTCGTATCTATATAAGCGGCATTATGGGGCGTACGGTTGCTTACGATCCCATCGACGGCAGGCGCTTGGAAACCACGACGACTTCGACCCTAGAGAGCCTTTATATGTTGGATATGGACAGCAAGGGTGTCAGATACTCGGCCTCCCGCCATTATATCAGAGGTTCTCTATCTCAAAGCTCGCGAATTGAAGCCGTAAATTCGGCCTCCGGGCCGTTGTGGTCAATTACGATTGAGGGTAAAGTTGCTCATCCCGATGCCGTGTTCAATAAAAGCGAGGATACGTTGTATGTCGTTTCTACCCAGTCTATCCTATTAGGAGTAGAAAGCTCCGTGGTAGGCCTTCCAAGAACGGAGAGCTTCAGTTCGACAGGCACTATATTTGCGATTGATGCTACAAATGGAAAGGTGCGCTGGAACTACAAGCTGGCAGGTGAAAAAACGGCTTACTACAAACCGTTAGTGCTGGATGACGGAACAATAATCGCGGCTAGCTGGGATGGAATGGTCGAAGCGCTTGACTCGAATGGCAAGCTGATCTGGAGCATAGATACTAGAACGATAATTAACGCTGCGCCGTATATGCGGAATGGACAAATTCAACTGGTCGTTTTCCAGAACGTCGAACCGCTCGAAAGTCAAGGCGGACTTATCCGCTATATAGAATCGAATACGGTTTCTTCGAATGTAATGATTCGACCTGAAGATATGTTGTATTCGGTTAAGAGTACGAAATCGGTCGGCGGCGAAAACGCTAACAATGACATTCACTTTGTTTCCTTCGACCATGCTGGCAATGAACTTTGGCAGACGCCTGTCGTAGGCCAAGGAATGCTTGTTAGCACTGTGTCGAACGATAATAAAGTAGCTGTGCTTAAGAAAGACGGATTCGGTGTACTTAGCTATTATGATCTAAATGTGACAAAGACAAGAGTCCCTGACTTCACTGACTTAGACAATCATTGGGCCAAAGACGCCATTATGAAGCTCGCCCAAGCCGGAATCGTGGAAGGATTCCTTGACGGTACCTACAGACCGGATACGAAAGTGACGAGGGAACAATTCGTTGCGATGTTGGCTAAGAAACTTCATATTTCGGAAGGCGCTAAGGACAGTTCCGTCGTATTCAACGATGTTGCAACGACTCGCTGGTCTAAGCCTGCTATTGATGCAGCCTTATTTCACCGATGGATACTGGCAGAGGAGTTCGGCGGCAGCTTCGTGCCGCAACAGCTAGTGACGAGAGAAGAGATGGCCGTTTGGACGGCCAGGGCGTTAAAGCTGGAGGACAACGAGAGTGGTTTAGACTGGATAAAGGACAAGGACATGATTAAGGCAGAGAATAGGGGATTGGTAGGCGCAGCCGTCGCGGGCAGACTTATATCGGGCTACAGTAACGGCAGATTCGAACCGCAAAATTCGTTAAGCCGTGCCGAGGCGGCGATTGTTCTCACGCGGATCTATTAACTAGGCGGTGAGAGCAAGCACTATTTTGGATTTCGTGTTTATTCGCGATATTTCGCAATCAGCATATGGTACGATACGTGATGAAAATTAAGGGTCATTATCATGTTTCAGCCATGTGCTGGGAGGTCGGGATGGAATGATAAAGTTCAATTCAATAACGAGAGTATTGGCTGTTTTATTGGCCTGTATGATGGTAGTGCCCGCTATGGGGGCGAACGCTGCCTCGGTCAAGCCGAAGCTGGAGCCATATGCTCTGCCGGTTATAGATATTGATATCGATGTGCCGATTATTGAGCTGCCTATTGATTTACCGCCAATTCTAGTAACGAAAGAACCTGCAGTTCTTCCATTGAGGTGGCATCTGGACKGGTTCGAGATGACGGGTGATCCGATCGTTTCGCCAGACGGTACCCTCTATATCGAGCAGAGCGATAAGTACACGTTCGAAGACGGATTGGCTGCGATCTCTCCGGCTGGGGAGAGAAAGTGGTTCTGGGATGCAGACGACTCTGCCAATTATAATCCGCTCACGAAAACGGCAGGCGTAGGGCCGGATGGAACGGTATATGCAGGCTACATGGATCTTACGATGGCGTTTCTGCCAAACAAGTCAGTCAAGTGGGCTATTGATGCGCCAATGAGTTCGAAGCCTGCGTTTGCGGCAGACGGAACGATTTATATGGGTTCAGGAGGAGCACTTCTAGCACTGAATAAGAATAGCGGCGCGATCAAATGGAAGTTCCTCCTACCGGCAGGCGAAGCAGCGTCGTTTGCTCCGGCTGTTGCATCGGAGGGGTCGATCTATTTCGTTTCCTCCTTAGGCAACCTCTATAAGCTATCGTCCAAGGGCGTATTGCAGTGGAGCAAGGCGCTTACGGCCAATGCATCCATTAAAGGTAAATCCAACACGCTCGTTATTAACAAAGACGGATTAATCCTGGTTCCTGCTTCAGATGGCAATTTGTATGGCTTCACTGCAGATGGAGTTCTCAAATGGATTCTTACCATTAGCGGTGCGGAGCAAGTATCCGCGGCCGTTGATAAGGATGGAATCATCTATGCGCTGTCCAATTCAGGCAAGCTGATTGCACTAAAACCGAATGGCTTGCAGTTGTGGATGAAGGATTTGAAGCTGAGCTATGTCAATCCGATTCGGATCGGACCGGACGGAAATCTATGGCTGACGACAGGGAGTAGGCAAGTAAGAGCTTACGATAAGAATGGCAGTGCGATTTGGAAATACGATATACCTGATGGATATGGGTTCGATTATTCCCCTGTGTTCGGCAAAGATGGAACGGTTTACGTGCTTAGTTCGAATAAGTTGTATGCATTAGGCAAGGTTGGCGTCGATAATGTCCTTTTGAACAAAGCTTCTCTGACGCTTGAAGCGGGCAGCAGCGATGTTTTGCTCGCTACAGTTGCTCCGGACAATGCCGTGAACAAGAACGTTGTATGGGAGTCGAGCAATCCTGCGATCGCCACTGTTAACGCGCAGGGCAAAGTAACGGGAATAGCGGAAGGAACGGCAATCATCACTGTTCGCACCGTTGAACGCGGCCGCTCGGATACGGCGGCGGTCGTCGTTGCGGCTGGAGCAGCACCTGAAGCCTTCACGGATACGAGTGGACATTGGGCCAGCTCGTATATTGAAGAGGCTGTAAAGAAAGGCATCACGAAGGGATACCCGAATGGAACGTTCAGGCCAAACGGTAATATTACGAGGGCTGAATTTGCGGTCATGCTGATGAACGGACTAAAGCCGGATGTCCAAGGGTCTGCTCTTGGCTTCAAGGATAAGGCCGCCATCGGATCATGGGCAGTCAAGGCGGTATCGCAGGCTGTACAGCTCGGAATTATAAGCGGTTATACCGACGGCACATTCCAACCGGCCAAAAATATATCGCATACGKAAATGGCGGCGATGATCGTAAGGGCATCCGGCCTTGCAACGCCAGAAGTCGCAACGACAGGTTATACGGATGATGCCGCAATACCTCAGTGGGCCAAAAAGGCGGTTGCTGCCGGCAAAGCGCATGGGATCCTCGTCGTAGGCGGTGAGGATAGCCAAGTATTTATGCCGAAGGCGTTGACGACGAGAGCAGAGGCTGTCTCCTCGATCGTGAAGATGCTCCAATTAATCGAATAAATTGAGCTTAACTTAACAAAGCAAGCCCCAGTCGCTTGATCGCGACTGGGGCTTGCTTTGTTATAGTGGAGGAGCTAGGCGTTGTATCTGTCGCGGATAATATTCATATGATGCAGCTCATGGCCGGCAATAACATACGCAAGCGCATTGACAGACATCTCATGGTTATTGACGATACCGCGTCTTGCAGGTGCGGTAATCGGCAATGTGCGAAGCAGAGACAAGGTTGAACGGCGAATGCTTGTATAACGCTCGAGGAGTTCTTCGTTCGATAGGGTGTCGAAGGACGCGGGCTCTATATAATCATCCTGTTCGAAACCGGGCAGTGCCGTCCGGTCGCCTCTGGCAATGCGAAGCAGTCGATAGCTCATAATGGCTTCCGTGTCGGCGATATGCCCGAGCACTTCCTTCAAGCTCCACTTGTCCGCAGCATAGCGGTATAAGGCTTGCTGCTCGTTCAGTGAAGAAAAGTAGTTGACCGTATCGGTCTGTTGACGTTCTAGCAGCTCAATAATGTTACCCTCGGGTACAAGACTTATGTATTGATTCTGGTAAGGAATATATTCGTCGCTTGCGGGACGCGTGAACATGATGAAACCATCCTTTCGGGTTTGGGATTATAAGCTAGTATAATAGATAAACCGCCTTGCCGAAAGCAAGACGGTTTCTTGGAGGTAAAGCCGTAACGGTTATGCGGAACGAACTTAGCCGGCAGTAACGGATTTCTTCTCTAGCAGACGCTTCAGTTCTTCATCGACCTTCGCGTTGCGCAGCTCGTTCTGTTGTTCAAATGCATGGTTTTGCGTTATTGACGACGATGGGTAATTGCTTTTGGACAGATCTCGCTGAGCTTCCCACTCCATTACCTTTTGCTCGATTCGATCGAACCCTCTCGAAGCTTCGCTGCCTTGGAGCGACTGCGGTGACACTTGACCGGCAACTCCGCCGCTTTGTCTAACGCGGGCTATCAGCTCGGTACGCTTGCTTTGCAGGCGTGTTTTCTCTTCTTTCAAAGTCTCGATGCGTTGTGCGAGCTCGGCAGCGGCATTCGTTGCAATCTCCAGCAAGCGCAGTTTCTCTTCCACTTGCTCCATGTACAGCAGCTTCGCTTCGAGAGCAAGTCTTGCATCCGCTTCGCGTTGTTCCGAAGCCGCTTGTATCGCTTTGCTCTCGTAATAAGCAACCTGCTCATTCAGCTCTGTCAGCTTCGCTTGAAGCATGCGGGCTTGTGCTTGCTGCTGCGGCAAAGCGCGCTCAGCTCCCATAATCTCCTCGTCCAAATCCCGCAAATAATGATTCAGCATCATAACCGGATTTTCCATCTTGTCCAACATCTCATTGGCCGCAGCCTTCGTCATGCTAACTACGCGTTGCAAAATTCCCATCTTCATCAGCTCTCCTTTTATTATCCGTTAATTTTAGTAGTGATCTACGAATCTGAAATCTTGGTTTGCTTTTGGAACAACCAGCGTGGCGATTAAGTAGATGACAGCCACTGCTCCAAAGCTGAAGAACGATGCGATCACGACTAATAGTCGTACAATTGTAGGGTCAATGCCCATCCACTCGCCAATTCCTCCGCAAAGTCCCGATAGTTTGCTGTCCGTTGTTGAACGAAACAGTTTTTTCATGGTTAACCATTCCTTTCTGCCTCTCAGCTATACCTTTATTGTAAAGAGCCGAGGAAGCTTTCGTAACAGTCCACGGTCGGTTTTGGGAACTGGGCTTAAGGCGGGGAGGAGATGCGACGTCTGACGGGGGAAGCTTGTTTACGAGCTTCTCTGCATAAGGACAGAATCCTTAGGCAGGAGCAGCGCCAGCAGCCCAAGCAGAGGGAGGAAGGCGCATGCTTTGATGATCTGCTCTACGCCGTAGGCGTCGATCATGGAGCCCATAACGACGGAGCCTAGTCCTCCTAGTCCGAACGATACGCCGAAGAATAAGCCAGCAATCGTCCCGACATGCCCAGGCAGCATTTCTTGCGCATACACGATAATGACGGAGAAGCCCGACATGAGAATGAGCCCGATTGCGAGGCACAGCAGGACCGCGCCCGTTGGACTGGCATAGGGCAGTAGAAGCGAGAACGGCGCGGTGCCAAGAATGGAGAACCAAATCACCTTCTGACGGCCGAACCGATCAGCCAAAGGACCGCCTAGGAAGGTGCCAGCCATGCCCGCGAATTGAAGGGCGAACAAGCACATTTGGGCGCTTTTTAAGCTTAGGTCGTATTTCTCCATATAATAAAAGGAATAGTATCCGCTCATGCTTGCAAGATAGACGAATTTGGAAAACAACATTAGAACGAGAATCGACATGACATACAGGATGAACGGCTTGCTGAATGTAGATTTGGCTGCAGCCTTCGCTTTGGCTTTCGGAGCGGTGGAACGGATCTGCAACCGATACCATTTGCTGATTCGCGCTTGCAGTACGATTCCAATGACGGCAAGCAAGGTAAACCATAAAAATCCGTATTGCCCTTGAGGGCTAATGATATAAGCTACCATAAGAGGCGCTAGCGCTTGCCCTGTATTTCCTCCCACCTGGAAGATCGATTGTGCAATGCCCTTGCCTTTGCCCGCAGCAAGATGAGCAACGCGCGACGATTCGGGATGGAGAACAGAGGAGCCGATTCCGATAAATACGGATGCAAGCAGCAGGTAAGCAAGCGAAGGGGCGAGAGCGAATCCGATCATGCCCAGCAGCGTAAATACCATGCCCAGCGGCAATAGACTTGGCATGGGTCTCCGATCGGTGTAATATCCGATTAGAGGCTGCAGCACCGAGGCCGAAATATTCAGCGCGAACGCGACCCAGCCAATCTCGGCGAAGCTGAGATGAAGCTTTTGCTGAAACAATGGGAATACGGCAGGAACAACAGATTGCATCACATCGTTTAACAGATGCGCAGCGCTTACGCCGAGTAGAATCGTGAATGCTGTGTTTGTGCTTGCGGCTACAGCAACTCGTTGTGACATTTAAGAACATCCTCTCTAAACAAATGATTCTCTAATACTACAGCCAAGCGTGCTTTCGCGTCGTTGCGATAGTTGCTGGACTTTGAGCACGATTTGCTATATCGATAGAAATAGGTGATAGACGATGCAGATCCAATTAACGCTGCCGCAGGTTGAGATCGTTCAAATCGTGAACCGGTTCGAAAATATTCTTCATTCTCATGAAGGACATTTTCAAATGACGATTCCGACGCACGGAACCTGCTATTTTACGCATGAGAACAAGCAGATAGCGCTAACGCCAGGGGAAGCGCTGCTGCTAAATCCTAGTGATCGCCACTGCTTTCACATGGGAGATGACGCGGGTGTCATTATCGCAATTGCGCGAGGCGATCGATTTCATGTCGCTCCCCCTGGTGAGCGGGACGAGGCCGCACTGCGCAAGTGGATCGAACCCGGTATCGTCAAAGCTTATTTTCGAAGATGGATGGATTTAGCCTTTGAGCATCCAAACGTAGAGCTGTTAGCGGCGCAAGAATCGGAAACGCGTATTTTGGACGATTTGCAGCAGCTTATGTGGGGGGGCGAAGGAAGGCGGCAGTTGGATACAGAGCAGAAACGCCGGTTCAGCCCCTCAGACAGACACTTGATGGAGGCAATGGAGTATCTTCGAGCACATTACACAGAGTCTATTAAGATCGACGACGCAGCAGCCATAGCGCTTCAGAGCAGATTTCATTTTATACGATCCTTTAAAGCGGCTACCGGTTATTCGCCCTATCAATACGTGCTTCATCTTCGGGTAGAGGAAGCGAAGCGGCTCCTTCTGCGTACGTCGCATACGGTCACGGAAATAAGCTTCATACTCGGCTTCTCAACGCCAAGCCAGTTCTACCGCGTATTTGAGAAGTCTGTCCTTGCAACGCCGGAGCAATATCGCAACGGAAAATAAGAGAAAGGCGCCGAATCGGTTTCGGCGCCTTTCTCTTATTTGCATGTGATTTAATTTCTATGGGTCAAGCACATGCCAGTCCGCATAATTGGTCAAGTCCCCTCATATGATTGGTATCAGTTATAAAACATTGTGCAGAGGGGATGATTTCATGCGTCGCATTGCATGGACCGCGGCAATCTTGTTATGTTTCTCATTAATAGCAGCCGCTTGCGGTACGAAGGACGCCGAGTCCGTGATTAAGGATCTCGACAAAGTAGTCAACAGTATGGAGAGCTATCAAGGAAGCGGGACGATGACGCTGAATACGAGTCAACAGCCGCTCACGTACAAGGTGGAGGTATCTTATCAGAAGCCAAGCTATTACCGGATTAAGCTGACGAATGAGGAAAAGGATATTACCCAGATTGTGCTTCGAAACGATGACGGCGTATTCGTATTAACGCCTAAGCTCAATAAAGTATTCCGCTTCCAAAGCGATTGGCCGCAAAATCAAGGCCAAGTGTACTTATATCAAACGCTCGTTCAAAGCATTCTCGTGGACGGCCAGCGTGAATTCGCGGTCGAAGAAAATGATTATGTGTTCGATGTGATGGCCAACTATAATAACGGCTCACTTGCCCGCCAAAAAATTTGGCTGAACAAAACGAACTATCGTCCATCGAAAGTAGAAGTCAGCGACACGAATGCAGCTGTCATGGTCGAAGTGAAGTTCGATTCCTTCGAGTTCGGACAGAAGTTCGATAAGAGCGTGTTCGAGACGGAAGCCAACATGAACGCAGCACCATCGAGCCAAAGCAGCGATGAACCGACAGTCGCGATCCCTGAGCAGGATGACGATAACGCATCGGCTGAGAATAGCGGCGATGATGCGGCGGTTCAAGAGGATGATGCATCCGCTGAAGGCGACCAAGCAACGGAAGGCGACAAGTCGCCGGACAATAGCGCCGTTGGCGGCGAGCAAGAAGGATCGGGCAATAACAGCGATCCGGGTGCGGTGAATGAGGACGATGAAGAAACATCGGCTGGAACGGAAGTTGATGCGAACGCGCCATTCGTTGCAATGGGACCGTCTTACACGCCTGAAGGCGCGACCTGGCAAGACATGATTGATATCGTGTTCGGCGGCAACCCTGGCGTCATGAACCGTTACTCTGGCGAATACAGCTACACGCTAATTCAGACGCAGCCGAAGGATATGGCAACCTCGCTTGTCGCCGGCGATATGGTTGATCTAGGCTTCACGATCGGTGAATTGACAAACGCCGCGGATAATGATCAGAAGACACTTACGTGGACGTACGAGGGCAGTCAATTCCGTCTTACAAGCGCGAATCTGCCGCAAACCGAGATGATTAAGATTGCTCAATCCGTGCAAGGCGAGATCGATAAGTAATAGAAGCAGCTTACCTTAATTTCCAAGACGTTCTAGTGGAATCTGGATGCCATTTCATTGACAGTCTTAGCAGCAACGTTTAACATTATTTCTATTGATGTTTGCTGCTCGGACTGTTGTGGCTGTCAGATGAGGAGAAGGTGACGACTTGGAATCGTTTTATCGCCCGACGAGGGTAGAAATAAATTTAGATGCGTTGAATCATAATTTGCAGGCGTTCAGGCAAGCGATGCCGGCGGATTGCCGGCTTATGGCATCGGTGAAAGCCAATGCATATGGACATGGTGCCGTTGAAATTGCAAGGGAAGCGGAGCGCGCCGGGGTTGATTACTTGGGCGTCGCCTTCCTTGACGAAGCGCTACAATTGCGTAATGCCGGTATTCGAACGCCAATTCTGGTGCTCGGCTTTGTTCCTGCGGATGGGCTGCAGGCAGCTAGAGATAATGATGTGACGATTAGCTTGTTCAGAGACGATATCATTGAAGCGGCAGCCAAGCTTCCAGGAGATCGCGAAGGCCGCAAGCTGAAGGTTCATATTAAAATCGACTCAGGCATGGGAAGACTCGGCATCGTAGGCGCTCAGGCTGCGGAAGCTTTTATCAGGAAGGCGCTTAACGTGGAGCAGCTAGAGGTGGAAGGGATGTTCACTCACTTTGCCCGCGCTGACGAAGCTGACAAAAGCTACACGAAGCTGCAGCATGATCGTTTCAGTGAGGTTGCGGAGTTCGTCCGCCGCGAGAAGCTGCCTATCTCTATTATTCATGCAGCGAATAGCGCTGCTGGCATCGACACGCCTGAATGGGCGGGCGGGATGCTAAGGCTCGGCATTAGCATGTATGGCTTATATCCTTCTGCAGAGGTGAATAACCAGCGAATTGCACTTGAGCCAGTCCTGTCGCTGAAGACCGGAGTTTCGATGGTGAAGAAGGCGCCTGAAGGCTGGGGCATTAGCTATGGCACCCGATATTTCACCTCGGGCGAGGAGCTTATCGGCACGCTGCCGATCGGTTATGCCGACGGCTTCAGCCGCATGCTGACAGGCAAGGCGCACGGTCTCGTACGCGGGGTGCGTCTGCCGATTCGCGGTACGATCTGCATGGATCAATGCATGATAGCGCTTGACGGGGCACAAACGGAAGGTCAACCTGCGCCCGTTCAAGCTGGCGAAGAGGTTGTACTGATCGGTCGTCAAGGCACGTCGGTTATCACGGTCGGAGAAGTTGCAGACCAGTTAGGGACCATTAATTACGAGCTGATCTGCATGATTGCGGCACGAGTTCCACGAATTTATGTTAAGGACGGACAGGTCACGGCTATTACGAACGCGCTCGCTTAAATCATTTTCCAAAAATTACATGTGGTTATTTGTGGTTGTGCAAAAGGATTTTCGCACTTTAAAGCGAATGTAGTATGACAGTTGATCTACCGGGATGATGCATGAAGACATACAGCATATTTGATATACGGCCGACATAGATATGTTTGAGTATAGTGTCGGCAATATATTGCAATAATGAGTATTAAGGTTTTGGAAAAGTTTTGGGGGTGCGAGTTCGGTGGCCAATGTGCAAAATACGAAAAGAATCATGATTAGCCTGCCCGATCATTTGCTGGAGGAGGTTGACGGAATTGTCGCCAAAGAAAATTCTAACCGCAGCGAATTTATTCGGCAGGCCATGAAGCTGTATCTCGTGGAGCGCAAAAAACGTCAAATCCGTGAGTCGATGCAGCGCGGATACATGGAGATGGCGAAAATTAACCTGAACATGGCCTCGGAAGCTTTTCAAGCGGAGGAAGAAGCCGATCATACGCTTGGCCGTCTCGTAAGCGGGGTGTAGAGCTTGATCGTAAAACGCGGAGATGTTTTTTTTGCGGATTTATCACCCGTAGTCGGATCGGAGCAAGGCGGTGTACGACCGGTGCTCGTTATTCAGAATGACATCGGCAACCGATTCAGCCCGACCGTTATCGTCGCGGCTATTACGGCTCAAATCCAAAAGGCGAAGCTGCCCACTCACGTCGAGATGGAGGCGGCAACGCATGGCTTTGATCGTGATTCCGTTGTTCTGCTTGAGCAGATTCGAACGATCGATAAGCAGCGTCTGACTGACAAAATAACGCATTTGGACGACGAAACGATGCGTAAAGTAGACGATGCACTGTTGATTAGTGTAGGCTTAATCGATTTTTGAAAAGTATAGGAGCAAGTCATAAATATGGTACGGAATGGCGACATTCCCCATGGTTTATGGCTTGTTTTTGTTATGTCGCAAATCTTTATAGAAACAAATGGAAAAATAATGATAGACAAAATATTCAGTCATTTGCTATTATGAGCGTAGTTGGTTGTTGAATTCATATATGAGAGCAAGTTTTGCGAAGAACGCATGTGGTATAGCCGAAGGGCTGCCGCTGCGTTCTTTTTTTATGCGCTCGGGGGAGGAGAGGCGATGAACAGACGAAGGAATATATGGATTAGCTTGATTGCGGCGCTTTTATCGGCATCGCTCGTAGCGGGGCTGTATCAACTGCAGCGAATCCAAATGGAGAGGGAAGGAACGATTGCGGTCGTTGTGCCGAGTCGCTTCATAAGCGCAGGCGAGAGACTGACGACTGATATGCTGACCTATAAGCATATTCCGGAATCAGCATGGGAGCCGAATATGATGGTTGACGCGGAAGCGGCGCAAGGCAAGGAGACGGTCATACCGCTAGGGGCGGGAGAGCCGATTCTCGATTGGAAGGTCGGCAGCTATTACTTGCTGCCGAAGCCAACGGAATCGACCTTCCAAATTCCGAAGGAATATGTCCGTTCAATCTCGAACGGCATACGCGCGGGAGATAAGGTGCTGCTCTATGCATCCGGTGAAGGAACACCATCACGAAGGCTGTTCGGCGAGAGTATAGTCGTGGCCTCCGTGAAGTCGTCTGGCAATGTCGAAATCGACAATATGGACAACCCGAATCTTATGTCGATGGCGGATGGCGATAAGGAGAAGATGTACGCTTCCCGGCGGGAAGCGAACGGGATGATCGAGTATTTGAATCTCAACATGACTGAGGAACAGTGGCTGGAGCTCGACGGGCTGTGCAAGGACGGGAAGCTGAAGGTTGTTGTTGCGTATAGTCCGGAGTCGTTGAATGTCGATGCGGTCGGCGGCGAGGGGGCTGGATCGTGAGCCGGCAAGATGGCTCGCTGGCCGCTTTCGTCGGGACAACGCCGAATATCGGTACGACTGCAGCCTCCTTCGCGACCGCCTATCGCATGGCGGGTGCAAGCAGTGATTCGATTGCCTATTTCTGCTTGAACCTGAAGAGCGCAAAGCTTCATCGTTTCCTAGGGGAGGATGAACCCGATGTGTCGCTCGACAAGCTCAGGCCGGAGCTCATCGCGCAAACGCTGACTCCGGACAAGCTGCGAAGAGCGGCCAGTCCGATTACGAAGCTGCCCAATCTACATGTCTTATTCGGCAACATGGTTAGGGATCAAGCGGAGTTTTTCTCGCCGGAGGAAGTGAATCACTTGTTGGACGTTGCGCGCGAGACATTCGCGTACGTGATTTTGGATGTCAGCGCTTATTGGGACAATGCTGCTACGGTCTGTGCGCTGCGGATGGCAGATGTGCGGATTCTTGTGACGACGCCAGCGCTTTCGCATTTCCAAGAGGACGGCAAGCGCTGGATTAATCAAGTATCGCCGTTGTTCGGCGTTACACCCGATCAATATGAAACAGTTATTATACACAATTCGCATGGAAGCGGAGGTTATCGAATGAAAGAAATCTGCAAAGAGCTCGGTACAACATCGCTCGGTCAGTTCAAGCTTGGCGAGTCATTGTTCAGTCAACTCGATAGCGGGCGCTATGAGGAATGGCTGCGCAGTGACGCACAAGGCAAGCAAGCGATGGACGAGCCTGCCAAACAGTTGATGCATCGGCATGGAATACACCCCGTTTTCAAGCCGGGCAGGACGCAGCCATGGCATCGCAAATTAATGACGCATCGCAGAGGAAGCAGTTCATGACGGCCGGGCAAGGGAAGTTCTCGCCAACCGAATTCGCTGCGCAGGTCAGACCCGCCCGTATGATGGCGGACAAACCAGAGGGGATTAGTCATCATGCGGACAATGAGCCAACCGAGTTTCAGCGGCTGGCGGAAGATATACGGTCGTACTTGAGCGCCCCGCAAGGATTGACCGAGTTCGAGCGCAAGCAATACACGGAGACGCTTAATCGGGCGGTACTTGGCTTCGTTAAAGAGCGGGAGCAGGTGCTCGCGGTTATAACGGATCGTCTCATTCGGCTTCGCATTCATACGCTAGAGGATGTGCAGCAGCCGTATCAGACATTGGCAGAAGCGCTGTTCGCTGAAGTAATCGGACTTAATGTGCTTGAGCTGGTGCTTGCCGATAAGGAGGGGCTGGAAGAAATTCAAGTCGTGGGCAAGCGGATCTTCGAGGTGAGGGGCGGCCTGACGGCGGCTTCCGCTTATTCCTTTGAGAGCGTAAGAGACGTCGAGCGAATTCAGCAAAACTTAGTGCTGTATAACAACGACCGAATTAATCCGCGCAAGCGATGGGCGGAGGTCATGCTGCGGGACGGTTCTAGGGTGACGATGACAGGCTTCGGCTTCACCTCATCGCCAACGCTGACGATTCGTTTCTACACGGTGCGAAGCTTCAGTCTGGAAGCGCTATGCGCCCCCGCGCTGCGAACGATCAACGGGAGAATACGGAACATGCTGCTCTCCGTACTGTCTGCGAGCTTCAATGTCGTCATCATCGGTGCGACGAACTCGGGGAAGACGAATCTGATGAAGGCGCTCATTGCCGAGCTTCCAGCCGATGAACGGATTATTACAATCGAGGGCAGGCATGAAATGATGCTTGGCCGAGATTTCCCGGACAAAAATATCGTCGAGTACGAGACGGAAGAGGACGACCCGCAGCATCGGTCGGATCAAGCGTTCAAGCTAGCGCTTAGGCAGTCGCCAAGGCGAATCATCCATGCGGAAATTCGTGATTTGGATGCGAACATTTATGTGCGCGCATGTACGAGGGGACACTCCGGCAGTATGACGACGGTCCACGCAGGTTGTCTTGAGGATGTCCCGGAGGCGATTACAGATATGTGCATGCTGGATGGACGCGGGATGAATCCCGATCGGCTTACGAAGCGGATCACGGAATATGTGACGGAGATTGGTATTGAGATGAGGCTGTGGCGAGGGCGGCGGATTGTAAGCCGAATTGGAGAGTTGTATTGGGAGGACGGAAGGACGATCGTAAGGGAGTGGGCTCTGTTCGACGAGGAGGCGGATGACTGGCGATTCCCTAGTCTCCCATCGTTAAGAGCTGCAGCGAGGCTTGCGAGATCAGGTGCTGCTTATGGCTAGTTGGTCTTCACTAGCGATGCTTCTGCTGCTGGGAGCTATCCTATACGCAGCACTATACAGCCTGCTTCAGTTATGGATGAATAATCGTCATTTGCAACATCGGCTCCACTATAAGAATCACTCGGGCATTCGCTATCGACTAACCGAAGCCTTCAAGGGCAATGAACGGTTGTACCGTCATCTCTCCGAATTGCTTGAAGCACTTCAGCTGGGGATGAAGCCAGTAGCGCTCGCCTTTAGCTCGGTATTAATGCTGTTAGTCGGATTAGCTGTAGGCGGCTTGTTTTTTCAAAGCGCGAAGGGAACTGTTCTGTTCGGACTGCTCCTTGGCTTGTTGCCTTATACGGTGCTGCGAGCGATGCTCGCAAATCTGCGAATGAAGACGCAGATCGATTTCTTGCCAGCGGTTGAGCTGTTCTATCAATGTTATCTCGTCACGGGCGAGCGGCAAGTCAGAATCGCATTGCAGCGGGCTATTGAAGAGCGGCGGTTGCTCGGTCCAATGCAAGCGGTATTCGAACAATTGTATCGCAACCTGTCGGTGCGAGGCGACGATGAAGCGAGCTTACGATTATTGTCGGCGTCGCTAGGCCACATATGGGCTGATTATTTCGCGAACATCCTGCGAGTTGCGATAACGGAGGGTGTCACCATTACGGAAAGCTTGAAGGAGCTCATTACCGATATGCGCAAAGCAAGGCGGGCGAACGAGCAGGAGCGGAATCGTCTGCTGGAAATTCGGATTGCAAACTTCTCTCCGCTGCTCTTCCTTGCCCTCTTCATCGGCATCAATATTCGGTATAACCGAGATAATTCCTACTATTATTACATGATCGATCCCGGCGGAAGAGACATGCTGCTGAACGCAATGGTGCTTATCTTTGCATCGTTCCTAATGGGGCTTTGGTTATCGCGCAAGAAGATGTGAAGGAGGAGGGGAATGTTCTATGCACCACTTTACGGCATCGTTCATTTCGATTGCGGCAACGGTCGGACAGTTTCTATTCGCAGCAATCGCTCTAGGAGTATTGCTGCAGCTGCTGCCGAGACGACAGATGCGTTGGAAGCATCTATCGCTGCTGAGCTGGCGGACGAAGGAGGCACCGGCAAGCTGGCTGCGGTTGTTCGGAGTAGTTAGGAAAAGCGCGGCATTCACGGAACGCGAGCTGCTGCTTGGCGGCTGCGGCTATACGCTCGATGTTGCTTGGTACGTATTAGCTCGTAGAATCGGGATTGCTGCAACGGTAATTGCTGCGGCTATCATCCTCCTGATCGTCGCTACTTTGCATATAGTGACTGCCTCGACCAGTTATTTCGTCGGTGCTCTGTTAGTTGCAGGGATGCTGCTTATGGTTGACAAGACATGGCTCTCATCGATACGCAAAGTGCGGGTGCTTCGAATGACCAAGGAGATCTATGCAGTAAGCAATCAACTGTTGTATTTGTCAGACTCGGCGCTTCATATCCACGCCAAGCTGCTGCGATGCATTCCTTTTACAAGAGCTTTGCGTCCAGAACTGGAGCGGTTGCTCGCTGAATGGTATCACGATGCTGGCGAGGCGCTTCAGCGATTTAAGCGGCGGCTAGGCACGGATGAAGGATTAAGTTTTGTCGAGACAATCGACGCGCTGCGCCAGCATGAGAGCAGCCAGTATTACGATATTTTGCGAGCGAGGATTGAGGATTATAAGGAGAAGCTGGAGCTTGCCAAGGAGAGTAAGAAGGAATCGACGTCGTATGTACTGTTCGTCATAGCGGGCATTCCCATCTTATATACGTTCCAGGTATTTATTTATCCGTGGGTGCGTGAAGGGCAGAAACTATTTCAATCGCTGAGCTAATGAAGAAGTAAACTGTACCGTGTGTTCATAGAAGGGAGGTGTATGCACATGCGTAATATTCTAATGACTGTCATGCTGCTTGTCGTTGTTATCGTATTGTTTAACACGATCATCGCTAAGGATACAACAGGAACGAGCAGCCAGATCGAATCCCAAGGCAATGCCGCAAATACGAAGATTGGCGCGCTTGTTCCTTAATGAATGTTGTCGTCGTTCAGGAGTTGGAACATGTCGGAGGTGACGGAGTATGAGGGCTATTCTGATATCAACTTTGCTGCTCATTACGGCTGTGCTCTTATACACTGCAATTGCCGAAGGAGACAGCGGAATGAAGAGCCAAGTGAACGGGGCGGGAGAAGCGATTAGCGATCATATAAGGCAGATGAGCCCATGAAGCAAATCTTATTGTTCGTTCTGTTCGCGGGGCTTATATGTTGGATGATGTTCTCTCCAATCTACAAGCATGTGCTTATCGTAAGGCAAGCAGTGCTGCAACAGGAAGTCGACTATTTGCTGGAGGTAGGAGCAAGTGGAAGCTACGGTTATATTGGCCCTGTGATGCTTGAGCAGGCGAAGTCCCGGATGGAGGCATTCGGCCTGAAGCGGGAGTCGATCCTATTCGAAGTGAAGTCGGAGAGCGGGGTTAATGCAACGAATCCCAGCGCTCCCTTGCCGAGAGGAACGGGGCTGTCGCTGACTGCCAGCTATCCGTATGAAAATTTATTTCAAATCGACAGACTGATCGGTATATCGCCGCCGCCCGCGAACGGGAGAATGAAGGCGTTCGGCATGAAGATGAGCGAATATGTGCCTTAAGCAAGAGAATCCAGAGATAGATCGAGGGAAGGAACAATATCGTGTACAAATTGCTGCTAATAGTGATGATGATGTCTGTATGGGGAGCGATTCATATGATGCAAGTGGAGGAGGAGATGGCGATGCAGACACTGTTCCTCGGCAAGCATGCGATCAATCGGGCTGCCCATGCAGCCGCGCAGCAGATTGATGAGACGGCGCTTGGCAATGGCCAGCTGCGCATTGCTCCGACGCAAGCGGTACAGGCTGCTGCTGTTTATCTGCAGCATAATCTGCGATTGAACGAAGCGGGGGTTCCGTTGCCGGATTCGTTTCTTCGCGAGCCGCTGGAGCTTGCCGTATTCGAGATTATCAACTCGGAAGAAACCTTTCCTTACGTCTATCGTAACGATAGCTATGACTATGAGGTAACGCTTTATAGGCCAAGCGTCGTAATCATTGCAAAAGTGGAGTACCCGAGAGCCTTTCGCATACTTGAACCGATCGAATGGTATATAAAGGGGGCGGCTGAGCTGGTAGCAGGTTGACGCAAAAATGGAAAATTGGTCTAATAAGGGGAGGGAATTCGAGTTAGGAGCTGAACACGTAACGTATGAACAACTTACATATAGCAATGGATATTCCAGCAGAGCTGGTGCGGGAGCGAATTAGGAAGCTGCAATCAGCCATGCAGGCAGGGCACGTAGATGCGTATTTGGTTACGCAAAACGTTGATATTTATTATTTGAGCGGCTCGATGCAGAACGGATATTTATTGGTTCCGTGCAGCGGCGAGCCGTCCTTCTATGTGAAGCGAAGCCTATGGCGGGCGGAGCAGGAGTCGCCGCTGCGCGTGCGGGAGCTGGGCAGCTTCAAGCAGCTGAGGGCTACTCTCGAGAAGGATTATCCTGAGCTGTTAGGCGCCGGCCAACTGCCAAAGATTGCTTGTGATCTTGACGTGTTGCCCGCTCAAACTTATTTAAAGCTAGCCGAGTTACTAGGAGTGCCGGATCGTTGCCGTCTGATCGATGGCTCGGGGATCATTCGTACGCTCCGAATGATCAAGTCACCTTGGGAGATTAGCCGCATTGAGCAGGCAGCTTTAGCCGTATCCGAATCGTTGGAGGAAGCGCTCGGAGAGCTGAGGGAAGGCGTAATGGAGCTGGAATGGATGGCTTCGCTTGAATATAAGCTAAGGAAGCGCGGTCACATCGGGCTGATGAGAATGCGCGGCTATAATCAAGAGATTACGACCGGCATGGTTATTTCGGGGGCGGCAGCAGCTGTACCTTCTTACTTCGACGGTCCTGCCGGAGGCCTGGGACTTGGCGCTGCCTCTCCGCAAAGCGTGAGCCGGATGACGGTTAAGCGCAATGAACCAATACTCATCGATATTGGCTGCTGCATCGATGGTTATGTCATTGATCAGACGAGGACGGCAGTCATTGGGCAACTGAGTGAGCCATTAATGAAGGCCTATGAATTGTCGGAGCAATTGCTGCTGGAAGCGGAGAGGAGTATGATTCCGGGAGCTATATGCTCGCAGTTATATACTAATGCGCTTGCTTACGCCGAGACAGCGGGATTGGCTGATCATTTCATGGGTTATGGCGCTGATCGAGCTAAGTTTCTAGGTCATGGCATCGGTCTTGAGATCGACGAGTGGCCTGTACTAGCCAAAGGGTTTGATATACCGCTGCAAGAAGGTATGGTTATCGCCGTCGAGCCGAAGTTTACGTTGCCGGGGCTTGGCGTCGTCGGTGTAGAGAACAGCTATCTTGTAGAGTCGGAAGGAGCGAGGGCCTTGACGCGAACGCAGCTGGGGCTCATCGTGCTTCCTTAAGAAGAAGGAGTCTTACTATGAACAACGAACTGACAAAGCGGCTGCATCCCGACTACATCAAGGTGTACAGGATTAGCGAAATGATCACGAATGGCGTATTTTTGCTCATCATTATTACTTATTTGTTATTAGCGTTATGGAACGAATGGACGTTTATTCCGGTTTGGATAAGCTTAGGCCTCTTGCTTTTATCGCTTGTACTCTTTACATGGATTATACCGAAAGCGAAGTATGCGAGGTTTCAATATGAGCTGTTCGAGGATGAGCTGGAAATACGATCAGGGCTTATCTTCATAAGCAATGTGCTCGTTCCGATGGTGAGGGTGCAGCATGTGGAGCTGGAGAGCGGACCGCTTATGCGCAAGTTTGATCTCGCTGCTGTCTCGGTAGTGACGGCTGCGACAACGCATAAGATAAGCGGGCTGAAGCTGGAAGAAGCGCAGCAGCTTAAGCAGCGAATCGGCAAGCTGGCGAAGGTGGACGATCAGGATGAGTGAGATACAGCGCCGCAAGCTGCATCCCGTATATGTGTTTTTTGCGCTTGTGAATACGATCCAAGGCTTTATTCCGCTCCTCCTAATTGCTTTGGTCAAAGGGACGGCGTGGTCGGAGCTGGACTGGTATTGGTATGCGGGAGGCGGCGCTTTGGCCGCGTTATTGCTTGTGCTTGGATATTTGGAATGGCGCAAATTCGGATTTTGGGTGGAAGCGGATCGCATCATCATTCGCAAAGGAGTCTTCTTTCGTGATGAGAAGACGATCTATTTCACCCGCATTCATTCCGTTAACGTGGAGCAGCAGCTTGTGCATCGCTTGCTTCGCGTGGCACAGGTGAAGATCGAGACGCCTGGCGGCAATAAGAAGGCGGATGGGATATTGCCTGCCCTATCGATTAGCGAAGCCAATCATATTCGGCTGGTGCTTCGCGGTCAGATTCCTGCTGCTGACACGGTTCCGCACAATCAAGAATTGGAGGCGGATGAAGAACGGCAACTGCCGCAAGGAGAGGAAGCCGTTCAGGCTTTATCTAACAAGCCTGCTGCCCAGAAACGGGGCAGTAATCAGGTGGATCGAGAGGCAGAGGCGGATCGCGACGATGCAGCGTTTCGTCTTGATGCAGTCAAGCTGCTGAAGGCGGCAGCGACCTCGATGAACTTTGGTCTTGTTGCGGCCTTTGCAGCGGGTCTGTATTCATTCGCCGATGATTTCGTTCAAGCGCTGCTGCCTGATCACTTCTTCGAAAATGTCGTCGAAGACTCGACGAGTCTAATGCCAGGTTACTTCTTAATCGGCGTTATCGTCCTACTGGGCATTGCTGCGGCCTGGGTGCTTTCCATTCTGCTCTACATATTGAAGTACAGCGGCTATACAGCTAGAAGAGTAGGCAAGGAAATATCGGTGTCTTATGGCTTGCTGGAGAAAAAGACTTTTTTATTCGATCCGAAGAAGGTGCAGGCGGTTATCGTGAAAGAAGGGCTGCTTCGCCAAGCGTTGGGCCATGCCGAGGTGAAACTTCAAATCGTATCCTCGGACAAAAACGAGCAAATGATGCTGCACCCTTACCTGTCGCGGGCAGAAATTCCAATGCTGCTTGAAGCATTCGTGCCGCAGTTGAAGGATACTCCTAATGCGGCATTTGCCGCAGCACCTAAGCGCGCGCTTCTCTATTATGTAAGAAGCACACTGCTTATAACAATTGTGCTTTGTGCGGCAGCCATCGTATTGTTTAAAGCCGCTGCGCTTTGGTCGCTTATATTGCTTCCTCTCGTACTCGGCTGGCGATATGCATGCTACAAGTCGGCAGGTCTTCTTCTGGAGAATGGGCAGCTCACGTTAAGACGAAGGTTTATCGGTAGGTCAACGTATTTGATCCGCCGTCCGCAGATCGTTGTGATGCGCGTGAAACGCTCGCGCAGCCAGATGCGCAAACAATTGCTTACGTTGTCCGTGCAGGCGATGGGAAGTCCATTCGATTACCGGGTAGCATGTTTGGAGCAGACTAAGGTGGAAGAAGCATGGCGTTGGTATAGTCGCAGGACATCCAAATAACAATATACGTATAACGAATAACTGCGAGGAAAAATAATCCTTCGCAGTTTTTTTCATGACGAATGAACGAAATGGGCTGCTGAAGCGTCAAAGCTATAGATAGAGAGAAGGAGGAAGCGTTGTAGTGGTTGATGAGCATGGTCTAATACGCAAAGCAGCTCGCGGCGATTCCCACGCGCTTTCGGAGTTGCTGCAGCAGCATTATTCTTTCCTATATCAATATGTGCTTAAGCTGACGATGAACAAAAGTTATGCCGAGGACGTCACGCAAGAGACGATGCTAAGAGCGATTGAGAAGATCAGTGGTTTTCAAGGAAAAGCAAAATTCTCGACTTGGCTCATTACGATTGCATCCCGTATCTATGTCGATCGGCTTCGCAGTAAGGAGCGTGAGCGCAGATGGGTGCAAGAGGAGCAGACGCTCCGAGCGATTCGTTACGAGACGCAGACGATGCTCGGGGATTGGCCGGAAGCGCTTGACGCTATCGGGCGCATGGCCGGAGATATACGAATAGCCGTATTGCTTAAATATTATTACGGTTATGCCCAGGAGGAAATTGCAAGCATGCTCGATCTGCCAGTCGGCACAGTGAAATCAAGGCTGCATAACGGTTTGAAGCAGTTACGGAAGGAGTTGGGCGATAATGGACAATGACAATTCAAACAAAGGGTCTGAAGATGAGCGCTGGTTCGATAGCCGCGTTGGAGATTCTCTTAAGCAGTTCGATGATGCGCATAAACCCTATACGCCTGATCGGTTCGAATTCGAGGCGCTAGTAGGCGCCCATAAGCAAGCAATACGCCGGAAGCAATGGAAGGAATTACTGTTGCTTTGGCTGATCGGCTGCTTCCTGTTTGGAGGCATGATGTGGGTGCTGGAGCGGGATATTGTATGGTTCGCGATTATGCAGGCCGTTATTGCATGCGCCGCAGTAGGTTATGTAGCTGTCATGTTCGGCAAAAAGAAGGTGAGTCATCGATGGAACAGATGATGCTGGAGTCGGTATGGTTCTGGTTGCTCCTGCTGCTCATCCTAGGTACGCAATCAACGTGGCTGTTTCTTGATGCTCGTAAACGGGAGCGTCTTCCGTGGTTTTGGGCGTTGTGGGGGCTCATTCAGTTTCCGCTGCCGCTCATTTTCTATTGGATCTTTATCCGCAGCGGTTGGCTTAACCGCAGTAAAGGTAACGACGATTAAATCAATTTAGGGGGTAATTTGCATGAACAATATGAATGAAACGATAGATTTGTCCACTCTTCTGCCCATTATTGCGCCGATTCTCGTTATACAGTTCGTCTTAATGGTAATCGCTCTTGTGCTGTGTATTAAGGCGGATCAAACGAGAGGGCCGAAGCTTATGTGGATTCTCATAATCGTGTTCGTTAGCTTATTTGGACCAATCGCATTCTTCCTCTTCGGAAGGAGAGACGGACGATGACCGTATTGCTGAAGGCGGAGGGGCTGACCAAGACGTTCGGCAGCTTCACAGCTGTAACAAACATGAGTTTTACTATTCAAGAAAGCCATTGCGTTGCATTGCTTGGTCCGAACGGGGCAGGGAAGACGACTACCATTCGTATGATTGCCGGACTGCTTGCTCCTACGAGTGGACGAATTAGCTTTCAAGGCATACGAGAAGGCGGCAGCCAGCGTGAGTTGATTGGTTATTTGCCGCAGTCGCCATCCTTCTATAATTGGATGACGGGATATGAATATGCCGTGTATGCAGGCCGGCTGTGCGGACTCGCTTCATCGGAAGCGAAGACGTCTGCCAAGAATCTGCTGGAACGAGTAGGACTATCTAAGGCTGCCGGCAAAAAAATCGGCTCGTATTCCGGCGGTATGAAGCAAAGGCTTGGCCTTGCCCAAGCGCTTATCCATCGTCCGAAGCTGCTCATTATGGATGAGCCGGTATCAGCGCTTGATCCAGTCGGCAGGCGTGAAGTGCTGAGCTTGCTTCGCGAATTGAAACAGGAGACAACGGTATTGTTCTCTACGCATGTCCTGCACGATGCAGAGGCATTATGCGATGATGTCATCATTATTCGCGATGGACGAATCGCCTTGCAAGGAGCGATTGCCGCCATTCAKAACGAGAACCGCAGGCCGATTATCGAGCTTACGGTAGATAATGATGCCCACTCGCAGTCATGGCTTGCAGGAATGAAGCAGCGGATGAGGCGCGAAGGATCAGTGTCAACGTCCTCGAGAGAAAATTTAGCCGAGTTTATCGATGACATAGAAGTAACTGCGAGTCGAGGGCGGATTCAAGTGTCAGAAGTACAAGCAGCAAGGCAATTGCTGCTTGAAGAGCTTGCGAGGGAGAACATTAAACTGTTGGATATGAAGGTAGGCCATTCCACCCTGGAAGATCTCTTCATGAAGGCGGTGTCYGAATAATGCGCTTACTCGTAATGATTCAGAAGGAGCTGCTGGAGCTTGTCCGCAGCCTCAAGCTTATTTGGGTACCGCTTGTGTTCCTATTGCTCGGCATTATGCAGCCGGTATCGAATTATTACATGCCGGTCATTTTGGAACAAGCAGGCAATCTTCCCGAAGGCGCGGTTATCGACATACCATTGCCTAGCGCGCCGAGTGTAATGGCGGGGACGCTGTCGCAATTCGGGACGATGGGTTTGCTTGTTCTTGTACTCGTATTTATGGGAACGGTATCGACGGAGAGGAATAGCGGGGCAGCATCGCTTATTCTTGTGAAGCCGGTAACGATTACCTCGTTTATATTGTCGAAGTGGTTAGCTATGCTAATTCTTGCTTGGGGCTCATTGGCACTTGGATATGCGGGGGCTTGGTATTATACGGAGCTGTTAATCGGTTCAGTGCCGCCTATGCAGATTATAACAAGCTTCCTCGTATACGGCCTATGGATTACGGTCGTGATGTCCTTTACGTTATTGTTCAGCACGCTGCTTCGCAGTCCGGCAGGAGCGGCGTTCTCTTCACTTGGCCTTGCGGCGCTCATTACCTTGCTTGCATCCTTGCTTCCGAAGCAGGCAGGCTGGAGTCCAGGTGCGCTTGGAGGCTTCGCCTCGAAGCTGGCGGCGAATATCGAGTACGGAACAGCAGATTTTGGTTGGTCGCTCGTAAGCAGCATTATTGTAATAGCTGCAGCGCTTATAGCTGCGATCGGTGTACTCCGGGCATCGCCTGCAATAGATTGATAAGGCGTTAACCATGCTCCATTAGCAAAAATCATAATTTCCAGCAGCTTCTCTATCTCGCGATTGGACACCGCTATTATTTTTTAGTAGGATAATAGTGATAGAATCAGCGGCGATGAAACAGGAGTTGAGGACGATGCTACAATTAGGCACAAAGGTCGTCATAGTGGCTGACCATTTCGAACAAAATTTACCCGTCGGGGATTATGGCTATATTATTGCTTATGACCGTAACGCAGACAACGTATTCGACTATGTGCTGCGAGTGCCGAAGGCGAATCGTAATTTTCTAGTTCCGGACGAGGACGTTGAGCTTGAAGAGGTGCTTATCCAAGAGGAGATCGATCGTATTGAACGAGAGGCTCTCATTGACTATGCGCTTGCTACGCACAACGAGCAGTTGTTCAATCGGATTATGAAGGGCGAAGTGGAAGAAGAGGAAGCCGAGACGGCAAGCACCGAACCGGCTAGCCCTGCGGACTTCATACGCCAGATTAATTTGAAGGCTTGGATTTAGAGACACAGAAGACCGCTTCGTCCGTTATTTGATTAACGGGCTGAGCGGTCTTTCTATTCGTCATGCCATAAYGTTGATGTTATTCGCGGTCTTAAGCTATAATAGGAAGAATGATTGCAGGATAAGCAACATCTAAACCTTTGAGAGAGGATCATGCACCTATGAGCATAATGATACAAGATGTCGAGCATGTAGCTAGGCTTGCGCGGCTTGAGCTGACCGACGGGGAGAAATCGCAATTCACCGAGCAGCTTAACGCGATACTGAAATATGCGGAGAAGCTGAACAGTCTGGATACCGACAATGTCGAACCGACCAGCCATGTGCTGCCGATTACGAACGTAATGCGCGACGACGTGCAGCGTGAATCGCTGCCGATTGAGAAAGTTCTTTTGAACGCGCCAGACGAGGAAGACGGACAAATTAAAGTGCCAGCGGTGCTTGAATAATAAGAATGGTTTATTTTGAAGGGAGGAACTACTGTTGGCATTGTTTGATTTGCGCCTTCAGGACGTACATAACAAGCTGAACAACAAGGAGCTATCGGTCACTGAGCTGGTCGATGCTTCATACAAGAGAATTGCGGAGACGGACTCTGCAATCAAAGCGTTCATTACCTTAAATGAAGAAAATGCGAAGCAGCAAGCGGCAGAGTTGGACAAGCAACTGCAAGAGGGCGGAGAGCGCGGCCTATTGTTCGGCTTGCCTGCGGGCATTAAGGATAATATCGTAACGGATGGTTTGCTTACGACTTGCGCGAGCCAATTCCTAAGCAACTACAATCCGATTTACGATGCAACATCGGTTCGCAAGCTGAAAGCTGCGCAATCCGTGACGATCGGGAAGCTTAACATGGATGAGTTCGCAATGGGCGGTTCCAACGAGAACTCGAGCTACTTCCCAACGCGCAATCCGTGGAACACCGATTATGTGCCTGGCGGCTCGAGCGGCGGTTCTGCTGCATCGGTTGCGGCAGGACAAGTGTACTTTGCGCTAGGCTCTGACACAGGCGGCTCGATTCGCCAGCCTGCAGCTTATTGCGGTATCGTCGGCCTTAAGCCGACCTACGGCTTAGTATCGCGCTTCGGTCTTGTTGCATTCGCTTCATCGCTTGACCAGATCGGTCCATTGACCAAAAACGTAGAAGATTCGGCTTACGTACTGCAAGCCATCGCAGGATATGATGCAAGCGATTCAACATCCGCCAACGTAGATATTCCAGATTACACAGCGGCATTGACCGGTGATGTGAAGGGGCTTCGTATCGGCGTACCGAAGGAGTATCTAGGAGCGGGCATCGATCCGCGCGTGAAGGAAGCCGTTATGAAGGCACTGCAAGTATACGAATCGATGGGCGCAACGTGGGAAGAAGTATCGCTGCCGCATACCGATTATGCGATTGCGACTTACTACTTGCTCGCATCGTCGGAGGCTTCTTCGAACTTGGCACGCTTCGACGGCGTCCGTTACGGCGTCCGTGCAGATGATGCGGCCAACCTGATCGATATGTACCGCAAGTCGCGCAGCCAAGGATTCGGTCCTGAAGTGAAGCGCCGTATTATGCTGGGCACTTACGCGCTTAGCTCCGGTTATTATGACGCTTATTATTTGAAGGCGCAGAAGGTTCGGACGCTCATCAAGCAGGACTTCGACCAAGTGTTCGAGAAGTTCGACCTTATTATCGGTCCTACGGCTCCGACGCCTGCTTTCCGTATCGGCGAGCAAGTCGGCGATCCGCTTACGATGTACTTGAACGATATTTGTACGATTCCAGTCAGTCTTGCTGGCATTCCTGCGATCAGCGTACCTTGCGGCATAGCTGACGGGTTGCCGATCGGGCTTCAAATTATCGGCAAAGCGTTCGACGAATCGACAGTGCTGCGCGCCGCGCATGCGTTCGAGCAGCAAACCGAGCATCACCAAATGCGTCCGCAGCTATAAGTGTATGTTCAAAAAGTCCGGTTATCAGCACCGAGAAGGTTGAAAGAAGCTAGGAAATGAGCAGCGGAGCGTAGCAAAAAGCTACGTGAGCTACAATGTTTCCGGAGGAAACATACTTCGTAAGCATCGGCTGAATTCAAGATTCGATGTCGAGTAAGCTACCTGATAAGCTTCGTGATCAAAATTGGACTTTTTGAACAACCTCTATAAGCGAAAGAGAGCGATAAGCGGTTATATACGTTTACGAAGGGATCGATACGAATGTCTGAAGCAACCAAATACGAGACGGTGATCGGGCTGGAAGTCCATGTGGAGCTCCATACGAATAGCAAAATCTTTTGCGGCTGCTCCACAGCTTTCGGCGCACCGCCGAATACACATACTTGCCCTGTATGCTTAGGGCATCCCGGCGTACTGCCGGTTCTGAACCGCCAAGCGGTTGAATACGCGATGAAAGCCGCTTTGGCGATCAATTGCGAGATTGCTGACGTCAGCAAGTTCGACCGCAAAAACTATTTCTATCCGGATTCACCGAAAGCGTACCAAATCTCGCAATACGATCAGCCGATCGGTCAGAACGGCTGGATCGATATTGAAGTCAATGGCGAGACGAAGCGAATCGGCATTACGCGCCTTCACTTGGAGGAGGATGCCGGCAAGCTGACTCACGTTGACGGCGGTTATGCTTCGCTTGTCGACTTCAACCGTGTCGGTACGCCGCTTGTTGAAATCGTGTCCGAGCCGGATATCCGCACGCCTGAGGAAGCCAAAGCTTATCTCGAGAAGCTGAAGGCCATTATGCAATATTGCGACGTATCGGACGTGAAGATGGAAGAAGGCAGCTTGCGCTGCGATGCCAACATCAGCTTGCGTCCTTATGGGCAAGAGAAATTCGGCACGCGCGCCGAGCTTAAAAATATGAACTCGTTCCGCGGCGTTCAACGCGRTCTTGAATATGAGCAAATCCGTCAAGCTGAGATCCTCGACAGCGGCGGCGAAGTTATTCAAGAGACGCGCCGCTTCGACGATGCGCAAGGCAAGTCGTTCTCGATGCGCGGCAAGGAAGAAGCGCATGACTATCGTTACTTCCCGGACCCGGATCTAGTCCGCCTGCATATTAGCGAGGAATGGAAGCAATCGGTACGCAGCACCATTCCTGAGCTTCCCGATGCGCGTAAGGCGCGTTATACAACAGACTACAGCTTGCCATCATACGATGCGGAAGTAATCACCTCATCGAAGAAACTTGCTGATCTGTTCGAGGAGAGCCTAAGCTACACGAAGGACTCGAAGGCGGTATCGAACTGGATTATGGGCGATCTGCTTGGTTACTTGAACGCGAACAGCCTTGAGCTGGATGCTGTTAAGCTTACCGGCCAAGGGCTTGGCGAGATGATCGGTCTGCTTGAGAAAGGTACGATCAACGGTAAGATCGCAAAGACTGTGTTCAAATCGATGCTGGAGTCGGGCAAGCTGCCGCAGCAGATCGTTGAGGAGCAAGGCCTCGTTCAGATTAGTGACGAAGGCGCGCTCGTTGGCATCGTGAACCAAATTGTCGAAGCGAATCCGCAATCGGTTGAAGATTATAGAGCAGGCAAGGATAAGGCTATTGGCTTCCTCGTTGGCCAGATTATGAAGGAAACGAAGGGCAAGGCGAATCCTGCGCTTGTTAATAAGCTGCTGATTGAACGTCTGAAATAAGCCGACGAATTATATTTGCGGCAAGTGTAATGATTAGCAAGAAGGCAGGTTGTGGAGCTCAAAGGAGCACCCGGCCTGCCTTTTTCTATGATTGTATTAGCCTGTATGGACGATGATTGGCATACAATTATGTTACAATAACGTGTAGAAAGGTCGGGATGAATCGAACATGAATCCAATTGAAAACCCATGGTACATTAGCGAACTTCATATTTTTTTACGTCTTATGCTTGCCTTGATGCTTGGCGGACTTATTGGTTTTGAGCGTGAGCAGTCGATGCATGCGGCCGGATTGCGAACGAATATACTCGTCTGTCTCGGCTCATGTTTGCTCATGATGCTGTCCATATACGGTTTCTCGGCGTTCGTCGACGAGCCGAATGTCCGTGTTGACCCTGCAAGGCTAGCCGCGGCTGTTATTACAGGCGTTGGCTTTCTCGGAGCGGGTACGATATTATTCACCGGGAAATCAATTACCGGTCTGACGACAGCTGCGTCGCTATGGGTCGTATCGGCGATAGGGCTTGCGGTCGGCGCAGGCTTCTACTTCGCTTCCACGGTAACGACGGTGATGGTGCTGCTTACGTTATGGGCATTCAATAAGCTGGAGAAAAGATATATACGTGCAAAGAAAGAGCAATTGCTTAAGATTGAGGCAACAGATCAGGCTGAAATTCTTCGTTCCATTAACACACTGCTCAGCGACAAGCAGATCGTGATTCGCAAAATGCTGCTGCAAGAAAGTGAAGGCGACGGCAACGGGCGAGTAGCGCTGCATTTTCACGTTTTGATGCCGAAGTCAGAACCGTTGTTTGATTTGTTGGAGCATATAAAGCATCTGGAGGGCGTGCATTGGGTAAGCTCGGAGTAAAGCGCAACAAAAGAAGATGGGTGGCAGTTCTTCTCGCTTTCCTATTGCCTGGTACGGGCCATCTCTATGCCGGCCAATATCCGAGAGGACTGCTGCTGCTGGTCGGTTATTTCATTGATGTGACAGCTATTATAAGGTTGGCGGATTCGGATGGTGGCAGGCATCTGCTGCTAATCGTTTATTTGGGACTGATGCTGCCCGTGTTTTATTTCATGAGCGTATACGATTCGTTGCAGAGCTTGGAGCGGGGAGAAGAAGCTCCTATCCATGTTGGTTTGTCGCATGGAATAGCACTTACTGCTGCTGGTGGACTGCTCTTCTTATTGGTCAAGCCTCCTGATGTTATATTGCCATGGATGAATGAACTGGCTGAACTAAGCGTAGGTCCGGCTATTATAGGAATTGCTGTTGTATTATTGGCGTTTAGGCGAAAGAGGTTGGTGACAATGTTCAAACTAGGTCGATATACGGCAGCCGTATTGATCGTAGCTGTGGGCGCTTTGCTCCTGTGGGATCAAATCCAAGGACGCAACGATATTGCGCTGCTTGGCCAGTGGTGGCCGGTTATCTTTATTATGCTTGGTATTGAAATGATTATATACAGTCTTCGTTCGCGCAAAATCGTGCAGAAGCTAAGACTCGACGTTGCRGGCATTTCGGTTGCGCTTGTTATTTCGTTAATGGCCTATGTAGTTACCCAGTATGCCGACTTTCCTTTTAGATGGCTCGATCAATGGAATGTGGACATAAGCGGCATTTCAGAATATGGGGAAGAAAAAGGCTTCCGTTATGATAAGACGGTTGTTAAAGTACCGCTTGATGAGCAAATCTCGTCTATTCGAATCGTGAATCCGAATGGACAAGTTACCGTTCGTTCCGGCGACGTCGAGGAAATGGAGCTGCTTGCAACGGTATGGGTCGATGTGGAGGATCAAGCCGAGGCAGATTCAATCGCGGAACAATCAACCGTTAAAGTAACGCCGGGCAGCGAGGTTGCCTTTGAAACGAAGGGCCAAGCCTACGGCGCTAACGGCAGCCACAAGCCTAGAATGAATCTGACGTTGACGATACCAATGGCGCTATCCGATCAAGTGTATGTCGAGGAGCCAATTGCTGCCGAACCGCCGCCAATAACGACAGATCAGCCTGGCGTTACGGACGAAGGAACAGCAGTTACGCCTGATGTTACAGATACGGGCACGAATGTTACGGCCACGCCGCTAGCCCCTTCAACTACGAGCATGCAAGATGAGCAACAAGAGATGGAGAGTGCCGTCAGTCTGAAAATCGAATCGGAGCTAGGCGCGGTCGACGTGTCAGGCTTGCTGCTTCCGGGCGGTTTAGACATTCGAATCAGCAGCGGCAATGTGAAGGTCGATCATATCGTAGGCGAAGTTCAGGTAAAAGGGATCAACGGCAATGTTCAGTTGCAAGAGGTGAACGGCGACAGCTCAATCGAGACGAAGAACGGCACGATCGCAGCAACTGGAATCAAAGGTCAGCTGTACGCGAATACATTGAACGGAAGCTTGGAACTGCAGGATGTTGGCGGAGATCTTGAAGCAGAGACGAAGAACGGCAAAATAAAAGTAACCGGAGCGGATGCATCCATCAAAGCGGATACGTTAAATGGATCGATTGAGGTGAGCAGCGATCAAGTGGGCGGCGACTGGGATTTGGACAGCTCGGTAGGCGAAATACGGCTTGTATTGCCCGAAGTCGGCGACTTTGCCATCTATGGGTCGGTAACTTTTGGAAACATTGCAAGCGACTTTCCGTTCGATATAAGCAAGAAAACGATTCGAGGCTCAGTAGGGGCGGGAACACACCGTATTCAAGTTAATGCGAACAACAGTATTTCGTTGAAAAAAGCTGGGCAATGATATAGATGCGCTTTCATTGACAAATTCCGAAAGAAGAACGTACAATAGTAATAAGAATAATTACTAAGAAAGGCGTGAGGGGAATGGGAGCCAGCGTAACACAAGCACTTGAACAGTTGAAAATGAATGGCGTCCGTATGACCCCGCAGCGTCACGCCATATTAAGCTACTTGATGGATTCCATGTCGCATCCGACAGCAGATGAGATTTATAAAGCGCTCTCGCCTAACTATCCGAGTATGAGCGTAGCTACGATATATAACAATCTGCGTTTATTTGTTGAAGCAGGCTTATTGCGTGAATTGACATATGGCGATGATTCTAGCCGGTTCGATTCCGATCTATCCGACCATTATCATGCGATATGCAAGAAATGCGGGTCAATCGTTGATTTTCATTACCCGCCTTTACTCGATGCGGAACGCGCAGCATCAAGTGAAACGGGATTTATGGTTGAAGGACATCGAATGGAGATTTACGGTGTTTGTCCTCCATGCGCAAGCCAAGTTAATTAACCAGCAGAGCTATGAACCCACACAGAAACGTGCAGCATGCGGCATTCCGCTGATCTGCACGTTTTTTTGATGCTGAGACTTTCCTTCGGAAAGTTTTAGTATGCCCATAGCTGTAACTATTTTGATACAATATTCGTATATAACTCAGTTTATACTGCATCTACTGACATAGAGGAGAGTGATGGTTTGGAGACGGCTCAAAGCCGAACGCCGCGCCGCAAGCGGAAGAGCGGAATCGGAATTATATTTTTGTTATTTGTTATCGCAGCGGCAGCCGTTCTTGGCTGGTACGGATATATGAATTTCATACCGAACAGGGAGCAGACGGAACCTGAGTACGCTTCGGAGCACCCGATCATTGTAGGCGGAGCGGAAGCTGACAAAGGCGCTATTATCGAAAATAATGAGATTAAGCTGCCGCTTCCGGTTCTTGAACAGCTGTTAGGACCGGACAAACCCGTCCGATATGAAGCGGATTCAGGATCCATTATCTTCACAACGGCTAACAAGGTCCTGCATCTGAAGACCGACTCCTTGACGGCGACTGTTAATAGCAAGCCTTTTGACTTGACGATTGCTGCCGAGAAGACGGAGGCCGGCGATGTCTATATACCGGTAGCGCCGATTCAGGAGCTATACGGTCTGCAGGTTGAATATGTGGAAGAGACGGGGATCGTAACCGTGCTCGTCGCTGGAAATGCGGTGCAGCGTGCAGAAGCTACTGATGCCGATGGCGCAGCAATTCGAACGGAACCGACCATTCGAGCGCCATACACTCGGAAGCTGGAATTGAACGAATCGCTTCGGATATGGGGCGAGGAGGATGGCTGGTTCATAGTGCAGAGCGGGGACGGAAATATCGGCTATATGAATAAAGGCGATGTGAAGTTGACCGAGATTGAACGAGTAGCTGAACCGGATCGCGTGCCTGCTTTTGTAGCCTGGAAGGTGCTTGGCAGCAAAATCAATATGACTTGGGAAGCGGTTTATTCCAAAAACCCAAATCCTTCGGCAATCGGACCTATGCTAGGCGTTAACGTAGTGAGCCCGACTTGGTTCGAATTGGCGGACGGCAAAGGTACGATTAATGGAAAGGCCGATCCGGCTTACGTCAAATGGGCTCATGGGAAAGGCATGCAAGTGTGGGCATTGTTCAGCAACGGCTTCGAGCCGGAACAGACGACAGCTGCACTCGCCACGGTGGAGACACGTTTTCTTATGATCCAACAGCTGTTGTCTTTCGCAGAGCTGTATAATTTGCAAGGGATTAATATTGATTTTGAGAATGTGAAAACGAGCGATAAAGAAAACTTGGTCCAATTTGTTAGAGAACTGACGCCTCTGCTACACGAACAAGGGCTGGTCGTGTCGATTGATGTGACTCCAAAGTCGACTAGTGAGATGTGGTCACTATTTTTGGATCGTCCCGCGCTGGCCAAAGTTGTAGATTATATGATGGTAATGGCCTATGACGAGCATTGGGCTTCGAGTCCTAAATCCGGCTCGGTCGCATCGCTTCCATGGGTCGAAGAGTCGCTCCGACGTATTTTGGAGGAGGATGCCGTACCTGCTAATAAGCTAGTGCTCAGCATGCCTCTATACACGAGAATATGGACCGAAGCAAAAGGTGAAGATGGTACTGTGAAGGTGTCGTCCAAGTCGGTTGGCATGGACAAAGTGAAGCAAATCATTGCGGATAAGAAACTGAAGCCCGTATTGGATGAAGCGGCGGGTCAAAACTACGTTGAGTATACAGAGGATGGCGCACTCATGCGGATATGGATAGAGGATGACTTGTCGATGAAGGCTCGCGTTGCGTTAGCCCGCAAGTATGATCTAGCAGGAGTCGCAACATGGCAGCGAACATTCCAGACGGAAGCCATATGGACAACCATAGATGAAGCGCTCAACAAGCGCCCGTAATCATACGATAAGAACAAGAAAACACCCTTCCGGAGAAGGGTGTTTTCTTAAAATAATAGGAAAGTATAAGTTTCACTCTTCCTAGCTTATGCCGCCAAGGGACGACGACAGCCGTTTAGGAATGTTGCTCCGAAGGCTCTGCAGTCGCTTGAGCGGGATCAAGCGTAAGTATCGTTTTGCAATACATGCAGCGGTCAGTCTTGCCAAGCATCTTCGTAGGACGTCCGCACTCGGGACATTGAAGCATCGTCGCACTTGTTGACATCATGCCCGCCCAGAAGTAGACAGCGACGCTGATTAGCAAGGAGATCATGCCAATAACCATGAAGATTGCGGCAATGATCTTGCCAGCTTGTCCCCAGAACACAATGCCTGCTGTGCCGAGAATCATTACACCCATTCCGACGAGCGTAAAGACTAAGCCCCATAGGCGAAATTCGTTTATTTTAGCTGATTTGAAAAAGATCTTATTCATTGTTCCAATCCTTCCTAAGTCTTTATGCTTATGAAATTGAGACCTGTTTTCTTTTCGGACGAAGCAGGAAATAAGAGCAGACTTGTCGAAAAAGAATTAAATCCGTAGATTAATATTATAGCTTAATGGAATCTGATTAGCTATATGGAGGAAACAGTGGAACATATAAAAAGTCATTTCAACAGCAAATACTGCAACGATACCGATCTAATCAGTCTTGCAGCGATCGAAAATCCGTATCCATACAATCCTTTGATCGATGGACTGGACCTGTTAGTGCTCGCCGTATTGGACAAAGAAACTATAGAGAACAGCAGTGAGCATGTACAATTCGAAGGCGAACGCGTATTGATTAGAACGATTGATAAGAAGAGCTTGGAAGCTTGGATATCGAGCGGTGAAAACCGGAGTATCATTGAATGGATCGTTCGGGGGGAGATTCTGTTGGATCGGGAAGGCTATTTGGGCAGTGTGCGTGAGAGCTTGCTTCAATTTCCTCACTCCTTGCGCGAACAGAAGCAGCTTGTCGAGTTCTCAGGATTTTTAAGAACATACTTGCAGGCCAAGCAGGATCTGCTTGACGGCAACTTGCTTGATGCGTACAGTCATGTATTAACTTCATTGCATCATTGGGCGCATATCGTATTAATAGAAGAAGGACGTCATCCGGAGCTTACCGTATGGAAGCAGATGCGGCTTGTACATCCGGGAATCTATAAGCTATATGAAGAATTGTCTGCAAGTCCGGAGACGCTGGAGCAACGCGTACAGCTCGTTATGCTTGCCTGTGAGTTCTCGGTTATGAATAAGATGAAGTCGAGCTGCTCGCTGCTGCTTAAGATTTTAGCGGATAGATCAGAGCCATGGAGCATTGCGGAGCTTCAGAGTCATCCAGACATTAAAGTACTTCATGTAGACTTGTCCCTTTTATTGCAGAAGCTTGTTAAGCGCTCCTATATTAGCGAGGTTGCTGTAATGAAGGAAATCGATGACTCCGGCATTATCGAGCTTCGGTATAGACTAGCCAATCATAGTGCGTAACCTTGAACCGAACTTGTGGCCGTTGCCCCTTTCAATTGAATGGGAAAGCGGCTTTTTCTTTGCTCAAAAAAGATTCGGCAAGAGACTTGACTTGTTAGAAGCCTATGTGTTAAATTAGTAATCGCCGCTTTTGAAGAGGAAATATTGAGACAAACGACAGATTAAAAAAAATGTCGAAAGTTGAAAGAAGTACTTGCCAAGAGATAGGCGAACGTGATATATTATAAAAGTCGCCGCTGAGACAAAGCGCCGACAAGCAAGAAATGAAAGACAAGAGATTGTTCTTTGAAAACTGAACAACGAGCGAAACTGCCAGTTAAGAAGCTTCGGCTTCTGACTAAAAGCAATAAAAAGTTTTTGAGCAAGTCAAACACCTTTATGGAGAGTTTGATCCTGGCTCAGGACGAACGCTGGCGGCGTGCCT
>NZ_JBFRGE010000032.1:0-72612 GCF_052115185.1 Paenibacillus sp. 2TAB19
TCGTTATCTCCTGCTCCAATCGTTGTTCACCGAGCTTTTCGTAATCGACGCGAAGCATCCAATTCGTGAGCCAAAGCGTCAAACAATCCAGCAGCAGCGCAGGAACAGCCTTCGCAGCATTCTGCTCGTATTCCCCGAATTCGATCCGAAGCTTATCGATCAGCTGTGCTGCTTCATACGGTTCTTCGAGCGTCCTCCAAGCGTAGCCCGTGCCTTCACGGTCTTGCTGATGCCTCGCGATGCGTTCATTCATCTCTTCGTCATACGATTGGCAGGTTGCAATATAGACACCATGGTTGCCGGTTCTCATTGCATATTGCTCGGCGAAGCTACTTTTGCCGCTGCGAGCGCCACCCGTTACGAGTATGGCCACATCATTCACCTACCCTTTGGACACGCCGGCGCTCTCGAATGTCGCCATCTCTTGCATCAGCTTCAGCGCAGCGTCTATGAAATGAAAGCTTAATACGGCGCCCGTTCCCTCGCCAAGACGCATCTCCAGCTGAATCATCGGCGACAAACCAATAGCTGCCAACAGCTTTAAATGTCCTTGCTCGTGGGAAAGATGCGATGCAAGCATATACGGCCTCGTCTGTTCCGTGATCCGTGAAGCTACAAGCGCAGCTGCAGATGAGATGAAGCCGTCTATCACGACAGGACAGCCGTTAGCCGCAGCTCCGATAATTACGCCAACCAAGCCGGCAATCTCAGCGCCTCCGACTTTGGCAAGCACATCAATCGGGTCGGTAGGATCGGGGTTATTAACCGCGATCGAACGTTTTACAACCTCAATCTTGCGAGCTCTCGCCTCATCGTTAATACCTGTTCCCCTTCCTACAGACTGCTCCGGCGAAAGACCCGTCAGCACACTCGCGATTGCCGAGCTAGCCGTCGTATTGCCGATGCCCATCTCGCCCGTCGCGAACACCCGAACACCTGCCGCTGCCTGCTCATCGACGAGCTCGATACCTGCCGCTATCGCTTGAAGCGCTTGCTCTCTCGTCATTGCCGGCCCCTTCGCCATATTAGCCGTTCCGTGAACGACTTTGCGGCTAACGAGCTTCGGATGCTCCAGATCGGCGTTGACGCCAATATCAACGCAGATCACATCCGCGCCTGCTTGTCTTGCGAGCACATTAACGGCAGCGCCGCCATTCAGAAAGTTGAGCACCATCTGCGGCGTCACTGCAGGAGGAAATGCGCTGACACCTTCCTCGCATACACCATGATCGCCCGCCATAACAATGACCGTCTTGCGGGTCATATCCGGCCATAGATGACCCGATATGCCGGCAAGCTGACAAGCAATAGCCTCCAGCTTGCCGAGACTGCCGGGAGGTTTCGTCAAGCTGTCCGAATGTTGCTGTGCCTGCTCAGCAGCTTTATGATCGAATTCCCGTATGCGGGAGACCGCAGATTCCAGCGTATCCTGCCATTTGTTATTCATGTTCTTGCTCCCCTCTTGCTTCCAAAATCCGAAAATATCCGTTAGACCGATGCGCTAGGCTGCAGCATAATTTGCGGCATGCCCGTTACCGGATGCGGCACGATAGCTGTTGTTGTTTCATATACCTTTTCAATTAACGACGTTGTCAGCACTTCCTTAGGCGTTCCGACGGCAGCAATCTTCCCTTCATGCAGGACGACGAGCTCATCGCAATATAATGAAGCCAAGTTAAGATCATGCAATACGGCAATAACGGTTAATCCACGCTCCCGCTGCCATGACCTCACGGTATCCAGCAATTKCACTTGGTACCCGATATCCAAATACGTTGTCGGCTCATCAAGCAATATGATCGACGGTTCTTGAACCATTAGCTTCGCAAGCGCAACGCGCTGCCGTTCTCCGCCGCTTAGTTGATCCATCCTGCGTTCCTGCAGTCCAGCCAGACCCATTGCCTCGATCGCCTCATCGATGATTTCCGCCGGATCACTCTCTTCATTGCCAAGCCAGCTCTGATACGGATAACGCCCCATGCCAACGACCTCACGTACCGTAAACCCGACCGGGGGCAATCCGCCCTGCTGCAATACGGCCATCTTGCGCGCCAATGTTTTGCGCGGCAACGATACGATTGGCTCTCCTGCCAGCAGCACTTCGCCTTTCGCTGCCTTATCAACGCCGGACAGCAGATGAAGCAGCGTTGACTTGCCGACCCCGTTAGGCCCTATAATGCCATAGATCTTGCCTTCCGTGAATGAGCAGTCGAGCTCATGAAGCACCGTTCGGCCTTGAATCGTCTGTACAATTCCTTTTGCCTCCAAGATAGCTATAGCTGACCGCCTCCATTCATCTTACGACGATGGAGCAGATAGGCAAAGAATGGCGCGCCGATCAGCGCCGTCACGACGCCTAGCGGAATTTCGCGCGGGCTAAGCGCATTACGCGCGAGCGTATCCGCCCACAAGACGAATATGCCGCCTCCAATAGCCGCAAGCGGCGTAATCAGCCTATAATCCGGCCCCACGAGCAAGCGGATCAAGTGGGGTACTACGAGCCCGACGAAGCCGATAACGCCTGATACGGATACGGCAGCTGCCGTAAGCAGCGTAGATGCGATCAGCACGATCAGCTTCGTTCGCTCCACGCGAACGCCGGCATGGGCGGCGTGGCGTTCGCCTAGAACGAATAAATTGAGCGATTGGCTATAGATGAGAATAATTGGGAATCCGATGAYAAGAAACGGAATGAGCATATATACGTTGTCCCAGTTGCGCATCGCAAGCGAACCCATGAGCCAGAACAGAATTTGATTGACAACGCCTTCAGACAGCGACACCATGAACGATACGAAAGCGCCTAAGAAGGCTTGAATGATGACACCGGATAAAATAAGCGTTTCAATATGCATCGCCCCTTTGCTTCGCGATAGCCAGAATACGCCAAACAACGTGATGCTTCCCGTCAGAAAGGCGACAAGAGGAATCGTCCACATGCCTAAAGCCATCTGGAGTCCGAACAAAATAATAAAGGCAGCGCCTACCGAGCTCCCTGAGGCGACGCCTAACGTATACGGATCGGCAAGCGGATTGCGCAGCACGCCTTGGAAACCTGTGCCGGCAAGAGCTAGGCAGGCGCCGACAAGGACGGCAAGCAGCACGCGGGACAGCCTTACCTGCGTAACAATGGCTATTTCACCCTTGGTATAGAGATCTTCGCCCCCTTTCACCCACGGAAGCTCGTGAATAAGTATGCCCCATACCTTGCTTACCGTAAGACCCGACGTACCAATAGAAAGACTTATGATCATAGAAACGGCAAGAAGGAGCAAAGCTGCTCCTCCATAAATGATACCTTTATGTTTCATTGCTTATTTGACGAGATCCGGGTGAATAACCTTCGCAAGCTCAAGCAATCCATCGGCGAGACGCGGACCTACACGTACGAGCGGGTCTTCCGTCACGGCGAACATTTGCTTGTTCTTCACTGCATCGATAACGTCCCAACCAGGACGGCTCTCAATACCGGCTACAATCGGATTCGGCTCCTCCTTCCATGCTGGGTACACAATCAGTTGCGGATTTTTGGCAACGACCTCTTCCGCGTTCACCTCGAACCACCCTTGACTTCCGGCTGCCACATTCGTTCCGCCAGCTAGCGTCAGCAGCTCATCGAGGAAAGTGCCAGAACCCACCGTCCAGCCGGGCGAGAATTCCAAATACACATTTTTCTTCTCTGCGTCTTTCACTGCGTCCGTTACCTGCTGCTTCACTTGAATCATATGGTCAGCAACTGCGGCAGCTTCTGCTTGTCTATTCATAATTTTACCTAAAGTATCGATTTTGGCAACTACTGCATCATAAGTTAGCGGATCCGTTGCATATACAGGGATATTAAGCTCGCGAAGCTGCTTAATCGCATCCACGTTCATCGAGGAAGAAGCAATGACCAGATCCGGATTAAGCCCCGTAACTACCTCAATATTCGTCGTCATATCGCCTACCAGCTGCTTAGCTACTGCCGCTTCCGGATAGTTGCTATAGCTGTCCACACCAACGACCTGCTCTCCGGATCCGATCGCATAGATCGTTTCCGTCTCGCTTGGCGCCAGCGAAACGATCTTCGTAGGTGCTTGCGCGAATGTAATTTCCGTTCCCGTATCGTCCTTCACCGTAAGCGGATATTCCGTAGTTGCTGCGCTTTCCTGTTCGTTGTCAGGCGCGTTCGTCGGCGCTTCCGTAGCCGCATTCGATGGTTGATTCGATGCTTGTCCCTCATTATTGGCGTTCGCTCCGCAAGCAGTCATGATGACGAGCATCATCGCCAGCAGCAGCCCAATCCAAGCTTTGTTCATCTTATTCATTAATTAGCACACTCCTATACGTTCTATTTATCTAGCAAATCGGCCTTACTCGTTATAGCTGTTACCTTCGAATAAAACATGATGTTACTTTTAGCCTGTATTTCATACAGCCTAATCGGGACCAATCGACCTTTACGTGACGCTTGATTGGAAAACATACAGTCAAAATCGGCATTTTGGCCCCTTGTCGCGCTTCCCCGTCCATTTGGCTGCACAATATCCAATCAAACGTAGATATGGACGCGTTGCAAGCCTTTTACTTGTATAAAATCCAATCAAAAGGCACTACTTGATAAGATTTAAACATCAAAAAAAAGCATTTCCGACGTCTTGTCAGAAATGCTGCGCGAATTCCGCTTCCAAAGCGGCAAATAGCTACTACTCGTGTGCAACACCTCCTAGTTCCTCGTAGGATTCAGCGTTAATAAGCAGGCAGGTCTCCTGACTTGGAATATATGCCATCGGCGTCTTCCCGAGCGTCCAAGCTCAGTGACAATATGCCGCGGCATCGGCCTTGCAACGAGAGCAGTCGCTCTCCGGCCATTCCTTACAGTGGCGGGTCCGCGCCGGATTCTCACCGGCTTCCCTATTAAGTCGGAGCGGTTGTTTAAGCAGCATTCAAGCTGCTCATATAAACCTTCTCGACACCTAGTTATTTTCTATGAAATTGTCAGATGTAACTATACACATCTTCCAATCTTTTGTCTATCCCTATCGCCAAAGTCAGACTATTGTTGAACGTCGCCGGCGTTCTGTCATCCCACTGCGCCGCATAGGTAACTAAAGACGCTGTTAATTGGTTTCTTGCCTACAAAAAAAGATACAGAAAGGTGCGCTTATCATGAGCTCTGACGAATCAATAGTAACGACCCGAGCACGAAYGCCACTTCTTAAGTGGTCGCTCGCCTTGCTTGCCGCTGCCGTCATCATCACCGCTGCGTTCGCGTGGCTGCAAACGACGGAAGCTGCCCCACCTGCCGTCACGGAGCATTCCTTCGAAGAAGGCTCATTGACGTGGGAGATCGGCCGCTATCCGGCCAAAGTGCTCGATCTGAATGATTTTCGCCTCAGTCTTAGAAATTCCGAGGGAGCGCCGTTACGTAACGCTGAGTTATCCATCGTGTTAGATATGATCGGAATGAACTGCGGCAATTACAGCTTCAAGTTAACCGAGACCGCTCCCGGCGTCTACGAGGGCGAAGGCATGCCGTTGATGGCTGGAACGTGGAAAGCAACGTTGACGCTGGATACGGCGGATGGCAACTATATCCTTGCAAGGCGGCTCTCTGCCGTCCACTGATGATCGTTACCATAACCACGGCGAAATGCTCGGAATGACGCCGTTCACGGCCAATCCCCGCATAATGGACAATAGCCCTACAGCAATTGCCGTTACTACGCCTGCCTTGCGCATGAATCTTCTCCAGCGCCTGCCGGCGAAAGCAGCGATAGAAGCCGCGGCAGCTAGCGCCGGRAACGTAGATAGTCCGAAGATAGCCATGATGGCCGCGCCTTCCAATGGCGAGCCGCTGGCCGCAGCGTTCATCTGCATCGCATAGGTCAAGCCGCAAGGCAGGAAGCCGAAAGCAATGCCCGTCGCAAGCAAATGCGTAGTTTCGCTGGCAGGTGACTTCCCTGTTCTGCCGACCAACCGCTTATGCAGCAAAGCAGACAGCTTGCCCATAAGCGGCAGTTGAAACCTGCGCCATAACCATAATAATACGAAGCAGCCGCCTACGATTGAAGCAATGCCTTGAATGCCCGCAAGCTTGCCGGCGAGATCGACGAATGAGCCGACTGCGCCCATAACTGCGCCAAGCACCGTATAAGACGTGATGCGACCTGCATTGTACAGCAGCATGGAACGGCGGGCTGACACTGTCGATTGAAGCGATACGGTCGACACGATGCCTCCGCACATGCCGATGCAATGCGGTGCGCTGAACAGTCCTGTCAGCACGATTAAGCCGATCAGATTCCACGTAAGCGTCATCGACGTCTCCGTTCCTCGCGCTTAATTTGGCCGCCTAGCCGAAGCGCGTTGCCGACGACCGATACGGAGCTCAGCGCCATCGCCGTTCCGGCCATCCAAGGCTTAAGCATGCCGAGCGCCGCGAACGGAATGATGATGCCGTTATAGAGGAAGGCGAAAGCGAGATTTTGCCGCACGTTGCGAAGCGTTAATCTGCTAATTCGAATGGCTCCAGGAATGGCGAGCAATCGCGAATTAAGCAGCGACAGATGTCCGGCTGCGAGCGCCGCATCCGTCCCGTTGCCCATCGCGATGCCGACATCGGAGGATGCGAGCGCCGGCGCATCATTCCAGCCGTCTCCGGCCATAGCGACTCGCTTGCCCCGATCCTTCAACCGCTCGACAAGCGACTGCTTTGCTTCGGGCAGCATGGAAGCGTGCACCTCGGTAATCCCTGCTGCCTTTGCCGCAGCCCGGGCAGGCGCTTCCCGATCCCCTGTCGCCAGCAGAATCGATACGCCAAGCGATCGTAAATCCCTGACGACCGATCTGGCGTCGGATTTCACCGAATCAATAAGGGCAATCATAGCTACGCATTCATCATTAATAGCGATGAACAGTACCGTCTCCCCAGCTGCTTCCTTGCTCTTCGCGAACTTCTCTCCCTCTTCGCTGACCAGCCAGCCCCGCGACTTCGCGAAGCCCGCATTGCCGACGCCGACCTGCTGCTTGTTGACCATGGCAACAACTCCGCCGCCGGGCGTATACACTTGGCTCTCGGGCATAGGTATGACAAGACCTGTCTTCGCCGCTTCTTGACGGATTGCAGCCGCTAGCGGATGCGACGATGCCGATTCCGCGGCCGCTGCAAGACGGAGCGCCGAAGAGCGGCTGCCCTTGAGCGGTTGGAGCGCGCTTACTCTCGGCTTGCCCTCGGTCAATGTACCCGTCTTGTCGAATATAACGGTATCGATCAGAGCAAGACGCTCCAGCGCTCCCGCTTCCTTCGCGACGATGCCTTGCTTCGCCAGACGGCCCGAGGCCAGCACGAGCGAGATCGGAGCAGCCAGCCCGAGCGCACACGGACAAGCAGCCAGCATAAYGGCGATGGAGCTGACGAACGCCCGGCTCCAATTGCCTGGATCAAGCACAGCGCTCCATAGGATGAAGGTAAGTGCAGCTAGCAGCAGCATTAGCGGTACGAACCAGCCAGCGGCCGCATCCACATTGCGTTGGATCGACGACTTGGACCGCTGTGCTTGCCTGACAAGCTCACCGATTCGGCTCAGCAGCGTATCATGGCCAGCAGCCTTCGTCCATATGCGGAGCCGGCCGCCGACATTGCGCGTGCCTGCCCAGATGGAATCGCCCTCACGTTTCACAACGGGCGTACTCTCCCCTGTCAACAGCGCTTCATCGGCAGATGAGTCACCCGAGATAACCGTTCCGTCAACCGGCACAAGTTCGCCGGCTTCGACGATAACCGTATCGCCCGCTCGCACGAACTCCGTACGAAGCTGCGTCACTAGGCCGGCGCGCTCAACGGCAGCCGTCTGGCTTTGAAGGGTGGCATAGCCGGCTGTATTGAGGTTCGCCTTTAACGAAGCGGAAGCTTCGATGTATTTGCCAAGCAACACGGCGGTAATGACAACCGCAGACGTCTCGAAATATAGCGCGGGCATCTCTGCCCCAAAGCTCGAACCGCTTAACAGATCCTGCTGGAACACGATGTAATGGCTGTACAGATAAGCTGCAGTCGTGCCTACGGCAACGAGCACGTCCATATTGGCGCTCTTCTGCCTAAGCGCATAATAAGCGCCGAAGTAGAAGGGCATGCCGATAACGAATTGAAGCACCGTCGCTAGCACCAGCTGCAGCCAAGGCAATGTCAGCCATGCAGGTATATAAGCAGCAAGCGGCGATAAGATTGGCAAATGGTGAACCATAGTAAGCAGCAGAGGCAGTGTCAGCAGGAGCGAGACGATTAATCGAAGCTTTAGTATCGCATGCTCCTTGCGCAGACCCGTATCGCCATGCTCGCTTAATGAAGCCGTGAAGCCAAGCTGGCTTACGCGCTCGGCGATTTGCTCGGGACTTACCCGCTCTGGCGAGAATTGCACCCAAGCGGTGCGCAGCGGGAAGCTTACTGCCGCTTCATAGACGCCTTCCATCTTCCCTACCGACTTCTCTATTCGTGCCGCGCAAGCGGAACAGCTCATTCCCTGCACGGCAAAGTCGATCATTATTCCGTTATCCGGCGAATTCATTGAACCCGCCTCCTTCCAACCGATGCCTGTACCCATCTGGGTTCATTTATATGTGGGACCAGTCGTTTGCATGAATGGAATGTGAGGTTACATGCTTTCGGGAGCAGGTAATCCAAGAATATCGAGCGCCTCGCCAAGCGTCTGCTTGTAACGTTGCGTAAGCCATAAGCGCAGCTGGCGCTGAGCAGGAGATGCCTTCAGTATTGGACATGTCGCATAAAAATGATTAAACAACGTTGCCAGCTCATAGGTGTAATTGCAGATGATGTTCGGCGCAAGCTCGAGCTCCGCCGCCTGCAATACCTCCGGCCAGTAGCATAGCTGCCTTAGAACGGCATGCTCCTGCTTGTCGAGCGACTGATCGACCTGGACCTCCGACACATGAACGCCTGCTTGCGCGGCTTTCTCCATAATGCTGCAAGCCCGAGCGTAGGCATAAAGCAGATACACGCCTGTATTGCCCGATATTTCGGTCGCCTGCTCCAGATCGAACACAATCTCTGTCTGCAGATGGAAGCGCAGCAAGTAGTAACGAATGGAAGCAGCCGCTATTGTTCGACTCGTAAGACCTTGCTTTCTTGAACGTTTGGCATCGATAATGCCCTCCATTCTGTCGAGCAGTTCCGACACTTTGATCCCGATACCTTGGCGGCCGGACATCGGATAAGCATGTTTGCCAGCTGTGGTGTCTACGCCTAGTCCGGCAGCTGTAGATGGGCTTAATGACACGACCCCATAGCTGACATGCTTGAGCTGCTCGGCTTGACTTGTGTAACCTAACGCTAACAGCGCTTGCTTCACCATGGCCTGCGGGTACTGCTGCCTTTGGTCGATCACATTAATAACGACATCTGCCTTGCCGATCTTCTTCTTCACGCCTCCTGCTTGCGTAGACCATAGACCTATGCCGAACTTGCGATAACGAAAATCTTTGTCCAGCAAGCCGAACTTCCACAGATGATAAGCGATATCCTTAGCCGTATACGTCAGAATTCCATTCGAGCGAACAAGCACCTTGTCTGCTTGATGTTCGCCTTGCTGCTGCTCGGATTGTTCGGCTTCTAAAGGTTCTATCAGGTTGTCAGCTTCATGTGCCGGCTGCCCGCTTCCAAGCACCCAACAGCCTGCAAGCTTCCCCTGCTGCTCCTGTCTGAAGACGTTCGTTTGCTGCAGCAGCTCGAAGGTGCGCCCCCAGAATCCTCCGCTAACGATACTGCTTTCCCATACGAGCACATCATAATCGATCCCGAACTGCTTCATCTCCTCGACATGTTCGCTTACGATGCGCTCAGCGATAAGCAGCCCCATCCAAGCAATGTTGTTGCCCCCTTCTTCCAAGTGAGCAAGTACGCGTGAACGCTCTTGCAGCAATTCGGGCTGTTCCTTATACGCTTGATTCACCTTCGCATACGTCTCCCAACAGAAATCGCCAAATCTCGCATGCGACTGAGCGGCCCACGTGTTCAGAATGCCAACGACCGTATCGGCTAATTGATTGCCAAGGTCGTCGATGTAATTATGCACCTCTACAAGATGTCCGGCTTGCTTCATCAATCTTGCTAGCGTATCACCGATACAAGAATTTCTTAAATGACCGATATGGGCAGACTTGTTCGGGTTAATCGACGTATGTTCAATGAGTACCTTGTGCTTATGCTTTTGCTGCTTCTTGGCTTTTATTGCTGCTCCATCCTCATTTAGCTTCGCCCACTGCTCCCAATTGACATAGAAATTAATAAAGCCTGGCGGAGCGATATCGATGGTTGCGAATAGCTGATTAATCGCGTTATTAGATTGCAGCTTTTCTTTAACCTGAGCTGCAATAACGAGAGGAGCACGCTTTAGATGCTTTGCCAATTGCATCGCTATGCCGCTGCTGAACTCGCCGTTTGCCTCGTTAGCCGGATGTTCCACTACGACATTGACTTTGTCCTGGAGCACCAACCCTTCTTCCGTTGCGATCTGATTTACGGCATTAGTTAATGCGGTTAATAATTTTTCTTTCAACACTTTATATTCCTCCTCCTTGTTATCGTCAAATCGAGTCCGAACGCCAAAAAAGCCCTCGTCTCCTATAATAAAGAGACGAGAGCTTGCTGATTCCCGCGGTACCACTCTAAGTATTGAACCTGCAATGAGGTTCAATCACTCGATTTGATAACGGTCATTGACCGGATTTGTCTACTCCGATAGCCGCCTTTGCATTGACCTTGACTGCGCGGAATCGCTTCGACAAACCATTTCCCGGGCCCGCTTCATCATAGACATCCGTACCGGCTTCCACTGTCCCGGCTCGCTGCGACTATCCGTCCTAAGATTACTGTCCCGTTCGTTAATGTTAGATTTGTGAAAATTCTGAATATATCTTAAACGTATTTATACACGATGCCGCTTAGCATTGTCAAGGGGGATAATAAATAGCGGCACTAAGCTAAGAAGCCTAGTGCCGCCATATTCCTCATTATGCGATTATTCGCCGGTTACAACTTCGCCGTTCCAAGCAAGCATACCGCCCGACACGTTAATAACGGTATGGCCCAGCGCGCCCAAATAGTCGCATGCTTTGCCGCTTCGTCCGCCGCTGCGGCAGATGATGACGATCTCCATCTCTTCCTGCGGGAACTCGTCAACACGCTGAACGATTTCCGATAATGGAATGTTGCGTGCCTCTTTAATATGGCCGGCTTCCCATTCATCGACCTCGCGAACGTCAATCAAATTGATAGTCTCGCCRTTTTTAAGCTTTTGTTCCAGTTCCTGCGTCGTCAGTTCTTGAGCCATATAGACATCTCCTTCAAGCGTAGCTGCTTATTATAGTCGTTGATATGAATTGTATCGCGTCCTATCGCTCGTGTCCATATGAAGGAGAACGGTTGCTATTGGAAGCCATATCTGCGGCTATCTCCGCTTTTTGTTTTTGGCTGCGAGCAGACGGTTGATCGTTCCGTCCGTTGCAGTATCCCGCTCTAGCCGAGCAGCGCTCGGGCCGGGTTGATTCGTGTTCGTCACAGATGCAGTCGCATTCGCTGAAGGTGACAATTCACTCGGCTTTGTTCGATTGTCGCTCTCTTTGAATGGAGATATTCCAGACACGCCGCCGTAGAAGCGGCTCGCTTCGGTTGTCCTTCTCTTTAGCCTCGATACCGCATTGGTTGACTCTAAAACTTCATTCGTATGACTGCTATTACGTCCATTGCGTTGCCGTAACAAAGTTCCCGCCCATTCGAGCATCCGTCCGTAAGGCAATGACAGCCTACGCAGCGCGATATCCAGCAACCAAAGGAGCAAAGCGGCGACGAGCAGTTTATTCGTCAAATCGATCGGCTTGCGAGCCTCCAGCGGCTTGAAATCAAATGCCGATTGAGGATCGTCCAAAAGCAATTTGCGCCCGCCGGTCGTGGCGGCGATCTGAGCCATCGTCTCTGGACCGCCCGTGTTCGATAATCGGTATTCAGGCGAATAAGGAATGACGAAAGCCGATGTCGTACCGCCTTCAATTGCGTTTCCGTTCGACTTCTGTCCGATTTGAGCCAAATAAACGCCAGGTTCTGTCGCAGGCAAGGTCGTTTCATACTCTCCCGGCCCGATCGGCATTAAGCGGCGAACGGAATAGCTGCCTGATTCGTCCTCAATCCCCGCGGACAGCGCACTGTCGAATGAGCCCGCATCAGCTTCTGAGCGTACCTTCAAAGTGGCTTGGCCGCCGTCTTGCTCGGTCGTTATCGAATACGGATTGTTCACAAACTGAGGGAACGTCCACTTCACCAATTCGGTAAGCACGGTTGGAAATGCAGGCCACTGCACCCATTCGCGTGCCCACTTGCCCGTAACGTCGCTTGTCCATGCGACGGATCGTCCAGAGCCGTATTGCCAGCGGGCTAGCAGCGGATCGCCATCCGGCGTCAATAGAGCGACTTCCGCCGCTTCTTTCGCTGTTGCGGCGATATAAGCGTTAATCTTTGGCACGCCGCCGTTCCACAGCTTCCCCCAATCAGCGGCCCTAGCGACTGCTGGCGTAAACGACTGCTCCACAATATAAGTACGAGACATCATTACCGTCTCGCGACTGAAGATGGCAGGAAGCGTGCTTTGGTCTTTGGTGAAGTAAAATCGCCCTTTGGCAGCCTTCGCCAACCGTTCAAGCAACGCTTGATCTGCTCCATCGCCTACCGCGACCGTAGAGAGCGTCATTTGATCCTCTACAATGGCATCGGTTAACGCCTCATAACCAGGATTCGTCGCCGACTGACCGTCCGTAAGCAAAATCATATGTTTGCGCTGCGCATCCACTTCTAGAAGCCCTTCATAACCGGCTTGGAGCGCATTATAGATTTCGGTTCCGCCTTCGGATTGAATACCTTGAATGCGTTCAATAATCGAATCGCGGTTCGACAGCTTCTCAGGCTCTACCACCCACCATGGTGCGGAATCGAAGGCAATAACCCCTACCGTATCTACGTCTCTCATCAGCTCGACCGTCCTGATTGCCGCTTCCTTCGCCAGCTCCAGCTTGCCGTCCGACATACTTCCGGAGCGGTCGATCACGAGCACGAGACCTAGAGAAGGTATCTGGCGTTTGCCTTGCAAATCCATATAGACGGGCAGCGCCCGCTCGACAGGCGTCTTGAAATAACCGCCTAAGCCGAAGCTGTCTTCTCCGCCGAGCATGACGAGACCGACACCGTAATCGCTGACGGCTTTGCCCAGCCATTCCATCGGCTTCTCCGCAATTCGAGTAGCTGGCACATTGTTTAAAATAATGCTGTCGTAGCTTGCATACTCTGCCAGCTCAACAGAGAGCTGCTCCGGCATAATCGTCGTATGACCGATGAATGAAGCAGACAGTGCAGCTTCAACATTGGCCGACGATTGCGGTTGTCCTTCTACAATCAATACATGCGGCGGTCCCGCAACCCGGCTGAAGGCGTATGCCGTATTATTAGCTGCCTGCTCATCACTAGTTGTATACAATTCGGCTCTGAAGCGGTGATAGCCTGGTTCAACTGCAATACTATTCAGAACGAAACGATTATCCCCTTTCTCCAGTTGCACCTGAGTGACCGATATTTCCTCGTTATCAGCGAATAAGCGCAGCTCGGCTTGCTGAGATGTCGTACTCGATACCGAAATCTCGAAAGTGAAGGTTTCCCCTTGCGTAAGCGTGGCAGGTACATCAAGCGATTCGATTGCAGCGTCATTAATAGACTCTGTATGGATCTCAACAACATCAACGGCAATCCCCGCGCCTGCGAGCAATCTCGCTTGTCGCCTCACATCGCCTGCATTTTCCGCTCCATCGGAGAGCAGAACAACTCTCCCTCCACCTTCCTTCAAGAGCATTGCGGCAGCCAGCTGCACGCCCCCGGACAGATCGGTGAACCGATTATTAACCGTTGTTCGGAAGGTGAAGTCAGCAGAATCACCTATGAGCTCGTTCGATATCGTCCTTTCGACAGCTGCATTCAGTCCCACCGATACGACGCCTGCCTTATCGTCCTCGTTTCTGGCAGCCCATGCGCCTGTGATCCATTCACCTATACGCTCATCGGCCTGCATACTGGCAGAGCGGTCTGCTACGAAGACAATACTTCGCTGCTGATTAATAACGTAAGGTTGTACTTGTGCTATGACGGCAATGAGCAACAGCGTAATCATGCCTCTTATTGTAATCGCCGCTGCCTTGCGACCGCCCTTCAATCGAATCGTGGAACGTATAATCCAAATCATATACAGCAGCCAAGGCAACAGCAGCAGAAGTGCCCAAGGCGTTTCAGCTTGAATGCCCACGTCGGTACACCTCCCATTCCGCCGCCATCAAGAACAGCAATAGCGCTGCAGCCCACACAACAAGAGATAGAGCCGTTTCATTCGTCCGGTGCGCGACAGCTTGATTAGGTTCATTCGCTTGGTTCGTTTGGGTGAGTCGGAGCTCAGGCGATGATTCAGGTGAAGACGCGAGCTCTGCAGCATCCGCATGAACAGCAAGCATACGGCTCCCGACTACCTCTCCTTCGGCATCGACTTCAACCAGCCGATAAAGGCCTGGCACGGAAGGCGCTTCATAGATGTCCTTAGCCTGTCGTTCGAGCATGACGGGACTGTTTCCAACCGATTGCTCAGGCTTCAGGCTGTTGTCCAGCAGTTCCATGGTTTCCCATTGCGCAGTGATTGAATTCGAATGAAGAGATAGTTCCATAAGCTGATCTGCCGAGGTTATGCCAAGCTCAAGCTGCGAGCCTCCGCTCATCCACTCGGCTGCTTGAACGATCAGCACCGGAAACTCGGATCTGAGCGGCAGATCGGTATCCTGAAGGTTAAAGGTGAACCTCAGCTTCGGCTTACCTCCCGCATCTCCAGCATAGATTGCTGGTATGCCGCCATAGGTCAATACCGGCTTCCCCCAGCCAAGCTCCTCTGCCGGCGGCTTAAGAAGCCTTCCAATATGCGTGTCAGCGAACGTGATGTAGGAGGTTACCGGGTGCTCTTGAACGATCGTTTGTGCGTTCGATGGGACTGCGCTCTGCCCATCCTCTTCCGTTGGATGGTCGATTAACCAAAGCGGCTTCGCTTCCAGCAGCGATGCCCAGCCAGGCTCGCCATATAGACGCGGATCGTTGCCATCAAGTACGATCCAATCTATATTTTGGGAGAYTTCTCCGCTCGGCACAACGCTATCGGGACTGACTCTAACCGTTAGAATGCCTGCCAACTGCAGCGCCTTCTCCAGAAATAGATTGCCATCCGTTACGAGAAGCGCTTCCTTTGCACGCGGCGTATCAGGGAATTGATAGGCGCTATTATCGATCGATATAGCGTCCGTCGAATGACGAAGCTCAGCTTTATAATAAGAGGCTGCCGGCAAACCTGACAACTGTACGCTCTCCCATTCCCCCGCAGCAATATCGACGGATTTCTCGGCGGCAAGCGTCAACTTGCCTTGAGCATCCTGAGCCCAAATGTCGAGCTGTGCTTTCCGTACAGCCTGACTGTCATTATTGATCGTGACGACCGCTGAATAACTCCCATCATTGTTCGCATCAGCCTTAATCCCGAAATATAAAATCGCTTGATTATTACGCTGCTTTGGATTTCCGGTAATGTTAAGCGACACATTATGATTTAGCTGTATCGCATTCGCCTCCGCAGCGTCTGGCCATAATCCGTCAGTGAATATGGCCATCTCTCCGTCACGCTCATCCAGCAGCAAAGAATGTGCTAGCGACAATGCAGCCGAATTGTCTGTCCTGCCATAGACAGGCGCAATCGACTGGAGCTTCTCCTTCAATGCTCCGCGGTCCTTCGTACGCGACAGCAGAACTTCAGGCTGCTGTCCCGTCACAACCAACGTAATCGGCCGATTGGCAGGCTGGCCCGACAGCCACTGCTCCGCTTCGGACACGGCTTGCTCCAGCTTGGTTCCGCGTCCGTCTCCATCGTCAGCCGAGCGGGCCGTCATGGACGCTGATCGATCGATGACGATGACTGCATGCCCGCTAGTTGTAGATGGTCTCATAATAACCGGCTGCATAAGCGCAAAAATGAGCAGCAGCGCTGCCAACAATTGCAGAAGCAGCAGCAGTCTGCTCCGCAGCTTTTGCCAAGGCCTGTTCGCTTCCTGTTCGTTCAGCACTCTTCGCCACAGCATATGACTTGCGATTTCCTGCTCTAAGTACGTTCTCTTCAAAATATAAATAGCCGCAATCAACGGCAACAGAATCGCAAACCATGCCGACGGAAGCGACAAAAACTGCATATTGGACCTCCTCTCCAAAGCCGTTGCCCGGGCTTAAGATTAATTACGACTTGCCCGCTAGTGCCTGTTCAGGCAGCAAAATATGATGGATCGTGTCGTTGAGTGAAATACCTGTATTCACGAATACATAGATTACTCCCCGTTCGGCGCAAAGTTGCTTCAATCGCTCTATGTATTCCGATACAGCTTTGCGATAGTCGGAGAGTAGCCGGTGACCGACCGCTATATCTTTGCCGGTTTTGAGCTCGCTGTCTATGAGCTTAAGCTCTCCGCTCAGCTCCGGGTCCAGCTCGGAAGGCGATAACAGATGGCATAGAACAACCTGCTGCTTCGCCGCTTGAAGCGATACGATCGCCGCTTCGATTCCTTCTTCGAACATCGCATCGGTCAATAGCCAGGATACGCCGCTTCGGCGTGGAAGTACTCCTGGCGCCCGAAACACAGCAGAAAGATCAAGCGTAGACAAATCGCTCTCGGATGATTGCTCGTAATCGATGCTACGCGTTGCATCCGCAATGAACTGAAACCATTTTGGCGATGAGGCTCTGCCGTGTACGGGCGGAAGCTCCTGCACGATGCGGTCAGTGAACAGCTTCATAGCTACACGATCATCACCGCATAGCGCGGCATAACCTACGCTCGCCGCGAGCCTTAAAGCGTACTGCAGCTTGTTCGTTTCCTGCTCGCCGAACGACATCGAACGCGAAATATCGACATACATATGGACGATTAATTCTTGCTCGTCCCAATATTGACGGACATAAGCTCGCCTTGTCCTGCCATAGACACTCCAATCGATTCGTCTAATATCATCACCTGGCGCATAGGGCCGGTAATCGGCGAACTCCTGAGAGCCGCCTAAGGAAACCGATCTTCGCTTGCCTGCCAACGTCCCCTTCACTTTGCTTCGGGAAGCAATCCGCAGCTGCTCAATACGACCTAGCAGCGACATATCCGGGAATAGCAGCCTCAAAGCTTCTTCAGCGTTTAGCTTTTGTATCGGTGAGTGATTCTGAGCTTCACTCATCGCTCTGCCTCGATCGATTGTAAGATCGCCTCGGTCATGCGATCGCTGGACAGCCCCATTGCCTGCGCCTCGTAACCAAGCACAATCCGATGTCTCAGAACCGGAAATGCCGTTTCGCGGATATCGTTCCAGCTAACATGCAATCGCCCGGCGCATAAGGCCCGGACCTTGCTTACCCCGACGATCGCTTGAAGCGCCCGCGGGCCGGCTCCGAAACGGACATACCGTTTAACATCGTCTGGCGCATCCGCCTCGCCGGGATGCGTCATCATAATCATCTTCACGGCTGCATCGAGCAGCTCGTCAGCGAGCAATATTTGCTTCGCCATTAGCTGAATGGCAGACAACGATTCACCGTCCATGACGACGGACGCCTTATGCTGCTCCACTGATGACGTGCGCAGTACAATCTGCTTCAGTTCTTCCCTGCTCGGATAGTCCACGCCGATCTTCAGCAGAAAGCGGTCAAGCTGCGCTTCCGGCAGCGGATAGGTGCCTTCCTGCTCGATCGGATTTTGGGTTGCCAGCACGAAAAACGGTTTAGGCAGCACATGAGTTTCGCCGCCAGCCGTCACCGTTCCCTCCTGCATCGCTTCGAGCAGGGCGCTCTGCGTCTTCGGCGTTGCGCGATTGATCTCATCGGCCAGCACCAGATTGCCGAACAATGGCCCCGGCTGGAACCGCTGAACAGCTACTCCTTGCGCAGAGAAATCAATTAATGTCGTTCCTGTAATATCCGAGGGCATCAGATCAGGCGTGAACTGGATTCGCGAGAACAGCAGCGATACGCAGTCAGCCACCGTTCTTACGAGCATCGTCTTGCCGAGTCCTGGAATGCCTTCAAGCAGCGCATGTCCGCCTGCCAGCAAACACCAAAGCAGTTGCTCGACTACATTTTGCTGGCCGACGATCACTCTTCCAATCTCTTCTCTCAGCAGGGAGATTCGCGAGGCTGCCTCATCCAATTGCGATTTCGACTCTATCATATAAGCCTCCTATTATCGGTTCGGTTGAATTTGTTCAAAATATTGCTTCACCTTATCCTGCATGCTGGCCGGAAGCTGCGATCTGCCTAGCGACTCCTTCGCCTCGGCTTCGTATTCGTTGTACACTTCCTCGTAAGGACGTGTCATGCCGTCAACCATCGGCGACTTGCCGCCCGTTTCCGTCTGGCCTCCTGTAGACGGTCCGCCGTCCTGCTGCGAATTGCCGGAGCCGGCCATATTGCGCGGCGTGGTGATGAGCGTTCGTCCGCCCATCCCGACACCCGCCCCGTTTCCTTGACCGGAGCCGGAACCAGAGCCTTGACCCAAACCMGAGCCGTTTCCTTGGCCCGTTCCGGTGCCGGAGCCTGACCCGCTTCCTTGCCCTGAGCCAGACCCCGATCCGTTGCCTTGCCCGGACCCGACTCCTGAACCTTCTCCTTGTCCCGAGCTTGGTGAAGCGCCAGAGCCTCCGCTCGGATTCGACCCGCTGCCTTGGCCTGACGATGATCCGCTTGAACCTCCGCCTGATGGACTTTGCTCTCCGGAAGCACCGCCGCTGCCTGCCGCTCCCCCCGCCCATGCGGAAGGGACATTAGCTCCAGCGGCAGCTGCTTGGCTGGCCAGCGCATTGCCCTCTTGCCCAAGCTGCTCCGCCATTGATCTTGCCAATTGCTCCAGCTGCTCCTGTGACAATTGTTCCTTAAGCGCTTGTTCAAGTTCGCTTAATCCATCCTTCTCACCTGCAGACTCGCCGCCTTCACGTGCCTGCTCCGCCGCTTTCTTCAGCGCCGATGCCAGACCCTCGCTGCCTTCGCCCTCCTGATTCGGCTGCTCAGCAGCGAGCTTCTCCATCATCTGCGCGATTGCTTCACGCTGCTCCTCCGTTAACCGCTGCAGCTCCGAACGCAAGCTGTCGATCGCATTGCTCACGCCTTCCGCATCGCGGTCCTGCATCGCTTCAGCCAATTGCCGCAAGTTGCTGTCGCCGCTCATCTCGCTCGCGGCAGTCTCCAGCCGTTCCGCCGCCTGCTTCGCAAGGTCGGCAGCTTTTTGCAGCTCGCGCATCGCAGCCTCGAGCTGCTCGAGCGCCGCAAGCGGGTCGCCGCTTAACGCGTCCAGCTTGCTTCGCAGCTGCTCAAGCGGCTGCAACAGCTCCTGCTTCGCCGCCTCAGGCAGCGAAGCTTCCTCGGCCTGCGAGGCGAGCTTCTCCGCCTCGCGCTCCAGCTGCGCAAGCTGATCTCTCGCTTGCGCCAGCGCCTGTGCCCGATCATCCTGCGGATTGGGCCATAACAGCAAAGCAGCCGTCACGAACCAGACGGCTGCCACCCCATACACCGGCTTGCGCCATCTGCTCCAAGCCGGCCAAGGCAACCGCGTATGCAGCTCTCCGACATAACGCTGCGCCGCTGCGGTTGCCTCTTCCCTCTGCAGCCGCACAATCGGCTGCACTTCACCATCCGGACGCTCGAGTCCATCGAGCGCCGTACGAATCGCGTCCTCTGTGCCCGACTTATCCATCGTCCGCGCCGCCTCTCTTGTGGAAGCACGCTTCCACAAGCCGATAGCGAAACCAACGCATAGGCCAAGTCCAACTGCAGCGGCAGCATAGTCGCGCACATGGAGAATTGGCCAAATCCGGCTGGCAATCAGGAACAGTAAACCAGCGAGGCTCCCGCTTAACAAACCAAGCAGCGAGTAGCGGATAACGATGAATGTCGTCAGCCTTCGCCTAACCGGTCTTAACAGCTCTAACAGCACATTTCCCTTCATATCCGCCCCTCCTATTTTCAAGTTATTGTTCATCATTAATGTGGTTAAATACCTTCTTGGTTTCCGTATCTATCGATCATGATTAGCGTTTCAATCTCGGCCGCAGCTTCCCAATCKCCGTCCAAAGCGCTAGAGCGGACAGAATCGAATAAATTAKGATAAACTCCTGCCATAATGCGAGCCATGGTTTCTTAGGCGCAACACCGCTGTAGCTTCCGTAATTGTATACCTGCTGCGATATTTCCGGATCCAATATGCTGTACAGCGCAGCTGCTGGATTCCAGGCTATAATATGTCCGACCCAGGTTTGGGAACCGTTCTGAGAAAATCCTTCCGTCACTCCTACCATGACGAAGAACAACAACGCCGTGCCCGCGAACATAAACAACGTTATACCGTACGTCACAATGACCGAAATCATCGTTCGCTTGAATAGTGTCGAGAACATAATGCCGAACGAGCCCAGTACAAGCATCATGAAAATATAAAACAGAAACACAAGCAGCAATTGCTTCGGCGATATGCCGCCATATAGGAAAACCATGCTGTATATCGGTATCGTGCTTATAACGATGAGCACCATGAAGCTTAGCGACGACACGAGCTTGCTCAAAATAATCGTCGTCGAGCTTTGCTGCGTCGTCAGCAGCAGATTAAGCGTCTGCTTCTCCCGTTCTCCGCTAACGACACCTGCTGTCAGGCCTGGCGCCATAAACGCTATAAGACCAAGCTGCGCCATACTTAAGAAGTAGAATAAAACTTTGCTCGCTTCAGGATCGAACGAGCGCCCGCTGCCCGATATGACCTGCGTCAAATAGATCGCGCTAAGCGCCATTAAGCCGATCGCGAACAAATAGAAAAACAACGTCCACATCGAACGGGGCGTTCGCATCCGAAGCCGGAACTCCTTGTTCAGCACCGGATTAATGAGTTTAGCCCGCCAGCTTAATCCGTTTTTTCCTGCCGTTTGCTCTCTCATTGGTCGCCGTCGCCTCCTTTCGTAATTTCGAGAAACACATCCTCCAAATTCGTTTGTGCTTCACTATAGGAGACAAGCTTAAATCCAGCATGAATTAGATCATGCAGAAGAGCCGACTGCTCCTCGTCCTGTCCGCTGAAATGCACCTGTATGCCCCGTTCATCGCGCAGCAACCGGTTCACATGCGGACGATCGCGCAGAAAAGCTTCCGCTTCGTCCTCGCGTTCAAGCAATCGAATATGAAGAAACCGTTTGACGCGCATCCGATTTTGAATGTCGGCGACATTGCCTTGCGCGATCATCTGCCCATGCTCGATAACGCCGATTTCATCGACCATTTCCGCTAGCTCCGGCAATATATGCGAAGAAATAATGATCGTCTTCCCCATTGACTTGAGCTCTCGCAGTATTTCGCGCATCTCGATGCGGGCACGCGGATCAAGCCCTGATGCCGGCTCATCAAGAATGAGCAGCTCCGGATCATGAACAAGGCATCGCGCGAGGCAGAGACGCTGCTTCATACCGCGTGATAGCGTGTCGACGTAGGCATCCTTCTTATCGCTTAGATTAACAAGCTCCAGCAGCTGCGGAATCAATTGCTCACGCTCCGCCTTCGGAATGCCGTAGCTCGCACCGTAGAAATGCAAATATTCTACGGTCTTGAATTGATCGTATACACCGAAGAAATCCGGCATATAGCCGATGCGCTTACGCACCTCATGAGGGTGCTTCGTCACGTCGATGCCGTCAACCTTCGCATATCCCGACGACGGAGCCATCAGCGTAGCCAAGATCGACATCGTCGTTGACTTGCCTGCGCCATTCGGCCCCACGAAGCCGAATACGGTTCCTTTGGCAATCGTTAGATCTATTCCTTTGAGTGCATGAAAATTTCCGAAATGCTTAGCCAACTGCTTAATTTCTATCATCGGAACAGCAGTGGCGTTATCATCAATTGCATCGTTATCTACTCTATTACTCGTAGTCATTTGGAAATCGTCACTCCTTCCAATGCGATTTGCGGCAATGCCGTCTCCATGTCCGATGTGACGGTCAGCTTCATACGAATCGACTGCTCGTTAACCAAGTATTCCGCTACATCGGAAGCAAGCATTGTAGCATCCTCCCATTGCTGGCTGACTTCATTCCATATGCTCCACACACCATTAGAAGATGCATATTGCGAGTTGTAACTGATTTCGAGCTTATCGTATTTAACCCCTTTTGCATTGGGAACGGTGTATTCGAATTGGAGCTCGCCACTTCCGACACCCATAATTCCGTTGCCATAGTGATCCATACGCTGCAGGCCATTATCGGTAATGATAGGCTGAATAATACCAACAGGCACTTGGATCCGGTTGCCCGCAAGCGTCACCTCGCCAAGCTGCTGCACCCACATGGTCAAATTATCGGCCTTCACTTTATCGCCGTTCACCGTATAGTGCGGATCATGGTTGATACTGAAGCCTACAATTAGCGGCGAACCCATCGCAAGTCCGCTATTGTTACGATTCATATACATATTGACGAGCTCGCGCTCGCGCGAATACTCGATGTCGGTGCCGTTATAACCGGATGTGCCAGGGAAGACCATATCGCCGTACGGATAATAGCCGAGCTGGCTATTCGCTGTACTAGGCAGTGCAACGGAACCGCTCTCGCCTATTTTCAAGTCTCCAATCCGCTGGACGCTGCCATTCATAATTAAAGAGACGCTCGTCAGATCCGTAGCCGTTTTGTTAGTAACTTTGACTTCAACCTTTCCGTTCGGATTGGAATAAGCAAGCTCCAGCTGCCMGGCTTCGTTTCGAATCGTCTGCTTATCAAGCAACGTTTTGCGCGTCGACCAATAGGGAACAGATCGCCACAGGACAGATGACGCACCTTCCGCAATCTGAAGCTGAGTATTGTTGTTCAATGCAAGATTGCCGCCCATACTGGATTGATTGTCTGAAGGGTATGGGATCATATGCCGTTCCTCGTCGTAGGCAAGCTTCATATTACCGCCGTTCGGCACAAAAATCCCCGTTGCTCCCGACTTGACCGCATCGCCTTGACCGGTCAGCTCTACAATCTCAATCGTATGAGCATTCATCTCCCGCTTATCGGCAGCACCGAAATAGAAGATGATGATGCCTGTTACGATGGATACGGAAGGAATGAGCCACCATGCCCATTCTCTGCGGTCCGATTTCGCTAAAATGATATATAGTACCGGTGCAACGATAATCATATAAATAACGAACATGACGAGCAATAATAGGAATTCAGGCGCTTTAACGGAAGGAAACTGATCGATTAGATTGCTGTACTCCCAAAACATATTATCGGATACGTTGACCATCCCTTGCGTGAGCGGCGATAACGAACCTTGAAGCAGCTTCGACCATAAAGATGCGCTTCCCGCCCATGTCGCAAGCGGGGCAAGCGAAGGATCAAAGGCCACATAGATAACCGTGCCTAGACCGACCTTGCGAGATGCAGCAAGCTCTATGCCGCTCTCTTCTAGCAGTGACTGTGCCTCATTTAGTTGTCCCGTAGAAACCGTTATCGAATCGGCGTTCTCGAGCGCTGTTCCGCTATACGAGGTTAACGCTGTTGTACTCGTTAGCTCGGTTGTACCGCCGGCAATAACCGGTGCAATATCCTGGAACGCTTGCGATGTTTTGCTATAGCCTGCACCGCCGGACAATACGAGTGTTCCTCCTTGAATGACCCAGTCTTTAATAGCGTCCACTTGCTCTGGCTTCCAATTGCTCGTTGCCATATCGTTAATAACGATCGTATTTAAGGTTTCTAGCAAAATACCTTCCCGCGGAAGCTCGTCTTCCGGGATGGGAATGACGGTAATATCGTAGCCGCGCTGATTGAGCGAAGGCATGAAATTAAACGTATCGGGATCACGGGAAATGACACCGATCGTATAGCTTGAACTAACTCTTGTCTCTATGTAATCGTTACCGAGTATCGGAATGGTTTTACCATCTTTTACTGAACCTTTAAAAAACCGAATTTTGCTCGTATTTTTCGAAAGCGAATCACCCGGAACGGGTATCGTCAGCTCTACCTCCGTATTCATAGGAAGCTCAGCTGACGCTACATAGTCGACAGACGTATTGCTCATCGACGATACCGCCGTCAGGACGAGCTCGCCCTTTACGTCCTCTCCCGTCTGGTTGATCAGCTTGAATCGGACCGGATACCATTCGTTTTGCTTCACCGTCCCTTGATAACCAACGCTTGCTTGAATCGCTATTCCCTCAGTCTGAGGCGCAGCAATCGCAGTGCTTCCTGTCTGCAATGCCATTGCGGCAAGCAAGCCGCATACGACGACAAACATCGTAAATCGCATCAACCATTTGTTCAATTGGTTCACATTCTGACTCCTCTCTTTGTATAAGCCCCTCATCCTAAGCAGCACATCTCTATCAACATCTCTATCATAACGAATAAGCGAATCATTTAGTTGCAAATGATAGATTATGCTAAAGACGGCTAAGTACAATCCTAAAGCACACAAAAAAGAAAGCAACAACTACTCTACGAGGGTCGCAGCATTGTCGCTTTCTTTGTAATTATATGACTATTGGAACGAGTGCGCCAATTAGATTCGAACTGCCGTTCCGCTGACAGCTACCATCAGCATGCCGTCCCGAATGACCTCATAATCGATGTCGATGCCAACAATCGCATTCGCGCCGATCCTTGACGCTTGCATCCTCATTTCTTCGAAGGCAACATCGCGAGCCTCCTTCAGCTTGCTCTCATAGGCCCCCGAACGACCGCCGACAATATCGGTTATCGATGCGAAGAAGTCACGTACGACGTTGGCCCCCATGATCGCCTCTCCGGTCACTACACCTGTATAATCCAAAATCGGACGTCCTTCTATGGTCGGTGTTGTTGTGATTAACATTAAACTGCTCCTCTCATCTTCCTTGTATTAGACGCTTGCGGCAATGTCGTCTGTTAAGCGCTAATACGTTCAAGCGTTCGATTCTGTTTCAATTATTTTACTTTACTTCCACCAAACTGACACCTTTAAGCTTATCGGCGGCAGCTTCGACCTTTATCGTAACGCGAACGCCGAATTCTCGGCCGCCTTGCTTAACCCATAGCAGGAAACTTTCCTCGGCTTCGTCTCGGCCCATCGCGTGCCTGCCTTCATATTTGTAATCAATTATAGAAGCGTCACGATACGCCTTGGCTGTCTCCTCCATGGCTAGCTTTCCCCACTTCGCATAGCTGGGTTCTGCATGCAGCGCTGATGCTTCTTCTCCGGACATCACATCCGAATTGGTAAAGCTTAAGAGTACGAATACCGCCTTCATAACGATATGACGGAGCATAGGTATGACAACACCTTCCTATTTCCTTTGTCTAAAATCCATAACAATAGAAATAGGTTCACCTCTCCATCCATATTCTATACGTTAACGGACCGGCTGATCCAGCAGCGGCGCATACATCATTAAGGCATTGTTGGATGAGATATATTCATCATTAAGCAACTGTTGCTCACGATTAAATGTTTTGCGATGAATGACATTGCTTCGAATATAACCGCCCCATGGCTGCGATGCCATGATATGTTCTTTTTCGTACACTTCGTAGCGATTATAATGAGGCAAATCAGATCGCCATTCGCCAAAAAGCTCGTTTTCGCTTACCCATACCCGTAATTGGTAAGTTGCTTCAGTCGTATTTTTAATTTGCAGATCTAGATAGTTATACGCGCATGTTGCCCCGCTCCCGAACGGCTGCGTACGATTGACATCGGGAAATACGTCGTAGCTGTGACGGTGCCTCTCCGTTACGGTCAGCGGCGTATGCAGCGTCATCCAGTAAATCAAATTCGACATTTGACATAGTCCGCCACCAACACCTGTCTTAAAACCGCCATAAAATAACACCATTCCCTCTACATACCCTTTGCTACGTGTAGGCTTGCCGATCGTCCGCCAATAGGAGAACGTCTCGCCAGGCTTAAGCGTTAAACCGTCGAGCTTGTTCGCGGCCAGCTTTAAGTTAATCGCCTTATTGGTATGCAGCCAACGATCAACTTCCTTAAGCTGCCGGAATAATGGCGTCCGATGAGAAAAAATATTGTAGACAAGATCGCTTTCAGAACGTTCCCTTGCCATCTTCACCTTTGGCGACAGCCAAGTCGCATATCGTTTGATTGTGAACCACCATTTTCCGACTAATAATCTAGCCTTCGATCGCTTAACCGGGCGATGATGCATTGAAGCTTCAATCATAAAATGACTTCCCCCTTATGGATTCGGATACCATACAGCTTGTTGTAATATCGAACGAATGCGCTACGAAAATAGTTGCACGATAGAACGGTCTCAACCGACCATTACAGTATCGATAAAGCGAGATTTTACGTTTAAAAGCAGGTATTGTAGGGAACGTTAATGGAAGACAGAATTGGCTAACCAGCCAACGCATCAGCACCATTCGAGGAGGATTACAGCATGAAGAAGAAGCTCGCATTGACATTCACGGTCACTGCATTGGCAGCGGTTATGGCATTAAGCGGCTGCGGCAACAACAACGCCAACAATAATAACGGCAGTACAACGCCTCCCGCTGGAAATGGCGGTAATGGCGGCGGCGAAGCAAAAGCGATTACCGTGAACGCTACCAACTTTGAATTTGACCCGCCTGACGTCAAGTTGAACGCAGGCGATAAAGTAACGATTACGCTAAAGAACGACACCGGCAACCATGGCCTGGAAATTCCGGATTTCAACGTTAATTTGAAAAACGGCGAGAGCGCTACCTTTACGGTCGACAAAGCCGGCTCTTACGACTTCCACTGTTCCATCCAATGCGGCTCCGGCCATGCGGATATGGTAGGCAAATTAACGGTTTCCTAGCGGTCATATACAAGCAAAAAAAGCTGATCCATCTGCCGCAAGGGCTAGGATCAGCTTTTTTGTTGATTATGCTATAAGCGATGTCTTTCCATTACGCTTGAGCTTGTTTTTTCTTCTTACGGTTTACCAATTCATATACCATCGGTACGAAGATCAGCGTAAGCAGCGTTGAACTAGTCAAACCGCCGATTACGGTAACCGCCATGCCTTTGGAAATCATGCCGCCGGATTCGAATCCGAGTGCAAGCGGCAGCAAAGCACCGATTGTAGCAATTGCAGTCATCAGAATCGGACGAAGTCTTGTTCCTGCTGCTTCAAGCAACGCTTCGCGAACGGACAAGCCTTCTTTCTCCTTCTGGATAACGCGGTCGATGAGTACGATCGCGTTCGTGACGACGATACCGATCAGCATCAATGCGCCAATCATTGCGGTAACACTTAAGGTCTCGCCAGCCAAGAACAAGCCGACGAGTGCACCGATAACGGTGAACGGCAACGAGAACAGTATTGCGAATGGCGTTAATGCGCCGCCGAACGTAATAACGAGTACGAGGTAAACAACTGCAATGGCTGCAAGCATCGCCAATCCGAGTTGTGTGAACGACTCGTTGATTTGCTCCGTTACGCCGCCCATCTCAATGTTAACACCGGCAGGCAGCTCCATTTCATCAATCATCGTTTGCAGTTCAGCCGACGCTGCGCCGATGTCGGATCCTGTCGGTTCAGCGGACACTTCCGCATAAATGCGGTCGTCACGGCTTGTAATCGTATTTGGCGATTCGCCTTCTTCGATCGTAACGACATCTTTCAGGGCAACTTCAGTACCCAGAGGCGATTTCAACATCACGTTCTCAAGGTCAGCCTTCTCTTTGTAAGTCTTCTGCTCGACCTTCACATAAACGTTAACATCTTCGCCGTCCTTCTCAATCGTCGTGAGCAGCGGCGTCTCGCGTACCGGGCTCAGCGCCATCGCGATCTGGCCTGCAGTTAAGCCGTATTGGCTTAGCTTCGATTGATCGGCAACAATTCGGTACTGCTCATAAGTCTCCGATAAGCTGGAGTCGATTTTTTTCAAATCCGGGTTTTCTTTCAGCTTCGCCGTTAAGTCAGCAACGACCGGCGTGATCGTTTCCATGTCAGGACCGTACACGAGCATCGACATGCCTGAGCCGCCAAGACCGCCGGCGGCGAAATCTTGCTGCTTCCATTCGCCTTTGCCGCCAAGCTCTTGCAAGAGCGGTACGATCTTCTCTTTCTCTTCTATGAATCCTTTCGCATCTTCGTTGTACGTCAAGTTGAACAACGCTTGCTTCGATGCGCCAGGGCTGAATGGATTGGATCCGCCCACCGCATATTGAACGATCTCAATGCCTTGCTCCTCACGAGCGAGCAACAGCTTCTCCGCTTCAAGCGCCATCGCCGTGACTTGCTCAAGCGTTTCGCCCGGTGCTGGATTGTAAGTGACCATAACGCTCTTCTGCTCGTCGCCGGCAATGAAGCTGACGCCGATTACTGGCACGAGGAACAAGCTGCCAACGAGCAACACAACGGCAATAAGCGATGTGATGCCTTTATGGTTCAACGACTTGCTCAATACTTTTTTGTACCATTCCGCCAAGCGGCTTGGCTTTTCGTGATGCTCCTTGCCTGGCTTAAGTCCGTTGCGGAACATCATATGCGCCAGCATCGGCACAACTGTAATCGCTACAACCAGCGATGCAAGCAGCGCGAACACGATCGTAAGCGCGAACGGCATGAAGAGTTCACCGATCATGCCAGATACGAGTGCCATCGGCAGGAATACGGCAATCGTAACGATTGTGGAGGACATTATCGGAACGAACATTTCCTTCGTCGCGTCCAAAATCAAATCTTTGCCCTTCAGCTTCTCGCCTTTCAGCGCCATTCTTCTATAGACGTTCTCAATGACGACAATGGAGTCGTCAATAACCCGGCCAATCGCGACCGTCATTGCGCCAAGCGTCATAATGTTAAGCGTAATATCCAATTGGCTCAAAATAAGCAAAGCGATCAAGATCGAAAGCGGTATCGATACCACTGCAATAATTGTCGAGCGAATATCGCGCAGGAAGATCAAAATAATAATGACCGCAAAGATTGCGCCGATAAGAGCTTTGTTAATCATCGTGTGGACGGAATCTTCGATCGGCTTTCCTTGGTCGAGAGTCGTGACGATAACGAGACCGTCATTTTCTTGCTCCAAGTCCTTAATCGTTTCTTTTACCTTGTTCACGACATCGACCGTATTCGAATCGGCTGCCTTCACAATGTTAATGCCGATCGCGTCTTGGCCATTCGTACGGGAGATCGACTCTGCCTTGCCATCAACGTTCAGATCCGCAACATCGCTGAGCTTCACATTAGGCATCAGTAATAGGTTCTTCAGATCGTCTTCCGTTACAACGTTGCCGTCAACGACAATCGCTTTCTCCGAATCGCCGAATTCAAAAATACCAAGCGGCGCTTTAACAGCCGAAGCCTGAATCATGCCTTTAATCATATCTTCGGTCAGTCCGTATTGGGCAATGGCTGCCGGCTTGAACGCCAACTCGCCTTCCATTACGTTTTGTCCGGATATTTGGGTGCTCGCTACGCCTTCGATACCTTGCAGCTCAGGCAGAATGCTCGATTGCACCAGCTTCGTCAATTGTTCAAGGGATAGCTTCTCATCCGACAAGCTAAGCGATACAACTGGGAATGCGTTCAAGCTTAGTCGGGATACTTGAGGGTCCTGTGCACCCTCAGGCAAGTTCAAGTCTGCAAGCAGACTTTTCACTTCCGACTCTGCCTTGTCCATATCCGTATCAAATGTGTATTGGATAACGACGGACGACGCATTCTCATAGGAAGTCGAGCTAACGACATCGACACCTTCCAAGTTTCTCGTCCGTTGCTCGATCGGCTTAGTCAGCTTCTCCAAAACTTCTTCCGGGGCAGCGCCGGGAAGTACCGTCGTAACACTTACGATCGGTATCGTAATATCCGGCATCGTCTCCATCTTCATGTTCAATCCGGAATAAAGGCCGGCGAACATAACTAACGCGGTTAAGATCCATAAAGCAAACTTATTGTTTAATGAAAATCGAATGATGCTCTTCAAAACCTCTCACTCCCCAGTCTTTGTTTGTCTGTTTATACTTTAAAGCGATAACCGACGCCCCATATCGTCTCGATATATTGCGGGTTCGACGGATCATGCTCTATTTTTTCGCGCAGCCTCCGAATGTGTACCGTAACCGTAGCTGCGTCGCCGTTCGAATCGAGACCCCATATTCTCTCGAACAGCTCTTCCTTTTCGAATACGCGGTTCGGATGCGAAGCGAGCAGCAGCAGCAGCTCGTATTCCTTCGAAGTCAGGCTCGATTCGTTATCGTGAATCGTCACTCTTCTGGAAGGCTTATCAATCAGCAAGCCGCGAATTCGTATTTGTTCGCCACGTTCTCCGCCTGACCGGTCACCGGTCAATCGCTCGTATCTGGCAAGATGGGCTTTGACTCTTGCTACAAGCTCGCTCGGACTAAAGGGCTTCGTCATATAATCGTCCGCTCCCAGTCCCAAGCCTCTAATCTTATCAATATCTTCTTTCTTCGAAGTGACCATAAGGATGGGAATATTATGTGATTGCCTGATCTGTCTGCATATTTCGAAGCCGTCCAGCTTCGGTAACATAACATCCAGAATGATAAGATCGAACTCTCCCGCAAGCGCCTTCTCTAAGCCGATATCTCCTCGGCCTTCAATCTGTACGCTGTAGCCATAACTCTCTAAGTAATCGCGTTCCAGCTCGGCAATAGCTTTCTCGTCTTCAATGATCAGTATGTTCTTCATGTTCAGTCACCGCTTTAGGCGTTGTCGCAAGCGGCAGCTTCAGGAAGAAGCGAGCTCCGCCATTTATCGCATTTTCAGCCCATACGACGCCGCCATGCCCTTCGATTATTTGTTTGACTATGGCAAGCCCAAGACCGCTGCCGCCGGTCTCAGAATTGCGCGACTGTTCGGCTCGGTAGAATCGATCGAATATATAAGGAAGATCCTCCTCTTCTATTCCCGGACCTGTATCCACCAGCTCGATAACCGCATATCGATCTTCGTCCTGGATGGTTACGTCAATCCGCTTCTCGCTGCCTTCTCCCTCTTGCCCCATATACTTCACGCAATTGTTCAAAATATTCGTGAGCACCCGGCTAAGCTTATCGGGATCAGCCGCTATCATAATCGACTGCTTAGCTGGTGCAGAGTAGGTGAGTTTAACACCCGATTTTTCCAGATCAAAACGCTGCTCTTCGAGAAAATGCTCCAAATATCGCTTAATATCCAGCACTTTGAAATCGAAGGCAACCGTCTGCAGGTCCAGCTTGGAGAACAGGAACAGCTCGTCGATCAGTTGATCCATATCGCCCGCTTTGCGGTAGATCGTCTGCATGTACCGCTCCCGCTTCTCGTCGGTATTGGCAATACCGTCCATTATACCTTCGACATAACCTTTGATCGCCGAGATCGGCGTCTTCAGATCATGCGAGATATGGGACAGCAGCATCTTCCGATTTTCCTCGTACAGCAAGCTTTGATCAATCGATTGCTTCAGACGTATTCGCATCGCCTCGAACGCGGCGCTCAGCTGGCCAATCTCACCTCTGCCCGTCTTCACAAGCCGCTGCGACAAGTCGCCGTCTTTGATCTGCAGCGCAGCCGTCTTAAGCTGCTGGATCGGCTTAATAATACTGCGCGACACAAAGTACGTTAACAGCAAACCGGTCAGGGCGACGAACGCAAGGCCGATTGCGGTGCCTAACGGACGCCAGAAGAGCGGAACGACGTCATATCGCCGGAGCAGCAGCATCTCTCCTTCGCTGCCATCGGGATACCGGAAGCCGAAGGCGTCTGTCTCGAACCGGAACAATCCAAGCGGCGCTTTATCTGGAGGATTGTCCAGCAGTTGTTGCCAGTCTTCTTCCGGAGACAGCTCTTGCAGGAAAGGAGGAATCGATACAAGCTTTCCTTCCTTAGCAATAAGCAGACCCGCCCATTGCTCGCTAAGCCTCGACTGCAGATCGTTCACATAACTCTCCTCGTTCATCTTGTCCGAATCGTTCTCAATAACGTACGAGAGCTCGCCGTAAATCAACATTTGACTCATCTTCTCTGTCTTTTCGATCTCGATGTACTGCCTGATGTCCTGCATGCCTCCAGCATGAAATACGAACATTAAGAAAGCGATCATGAGAATGAACGGAACTACGGTCATAGCCAGGTAAGACACATACAGCTTTACACGAATGGACATTCGATACACGCCCTGCCTATTGCTTATTCACACTGTTTTATTAGATTTATTAACGCGTCAATCTATCTTTTATCATAATGGCTATTTCTAAACGAACTAGTAACCATTTCTTACAAAATTATTACGTTTAGCGCGGTAGAAATTTATCATTTATGCGATTTATAATTAATGCTGTTAATATTTAACGACAAGTATCGTCGCTGCCTTGGCAGCATAATCTCGCCCCTGCAATGATTGAAGCAGCAAGCAGCCAAATGAAAACGATCCAGCCTATAAGCGACCGTTCCGCATTCCAATCGAGCAAAGTGTAGACAAGAATGACTAGCGAAGGCAAGAATATCGCCACTGCCTTCCTCCACCGATAGCCTGTCCCAAGTAAAAGCGAAACGAAATATAAGCTTATAAGGAAGCTCGTTATTGGCGCTACAGCCCATATGCTAATGGATAACCATTGATCCGTTATCAACAGCTTTCCTAGCAAAAAAGGCGAAGCGAATACAGGAAGCAGCAGCGTTTCTTTCCGCGGCAAACGTTTAAGGAATGGAAGGTTTGGCCGCGGCATTGCTGACTGATTGACGGATATCGTTTTATGCCATTTGGCCCAACGATACCATAGAATGATGAACGGCACGGCTAACCCAAGCGCGGATAGCGAATGCTGCAGCCAGTGATGTGCATATTCCCCTGCAATCATCATTTGAAGCGCCGGTATCCGCTGCACGAACCAACCGCCGCTATGCGTAAAATTGTCGACAAACACATGCGACATAAAACCGATCCCGGCAGACAACAACCAAACAAGAATGGCTAACGCATCAAAAAAGCCCATTCAGCCCTATGTGCCAGTCGCCTTGGCAACAATTGCTGATTGACAAAGGTATTAATCCCGCCGATCGCAGGCATGAACAAATGCAGCCTGGGCGCAACAATCCAATGATAAGCACATGCAATCGCTAAGCACAGAGGAAGTCCAAGGGTCAGGAAACCGATAAAGGAATGGCCAATTGAACGATACGGCTGCATGGCCACAAAATATTCCATGTCGGGAGCCATGCTTCCGAGCACGAGTCCTGTTAGGCTTAGCGAAGGCATAAGCTTGCGGAGCGGAGCCGCATATAAAGGATGTGACAAGGTAAAAGGCATTGCCTATTCTCCGCTTCTAGCGGTCATACAAACCGCCGAATTTATTAATAGGCCAAATACGGAATACCGCTTTGCCTTCAATGCTAGATAACTTAATCGGGCCCAGCTCGCGGCTGTCCATGCTATGCTCGCGATTGTCGCCCATAACGAATAAATAACCAGGTTCGACAGTGAACGGAACTTCGTACATACCTGCGAAAGTGTTCCCTTTCGCATAGTCCTCGTAAAGCTTCTCGCCGTTTATGTATACTTCCCCATCACGAATGTCAATGACATCGCCCGGTAAACCAATGACTCGCTTCACGAGTCGAAGCTCGCTTTCCGGTCCGTTAATAATGACAATATCGCCGCGCTCAGGACTATGGAAGCGATAGGACCATTTATCCTCGATCAGGCGTTGTCCGGCTACAAGCGTATTTTGCATCGAGACGTTATGAACTTGAGACTGGGCGTAAACGTAATTTTGGAATAACATCGCAACAATAATGGCAATCGCAAGAGACATGAACCAATCCCTTAATTCCTTCTTCCACTTGCTCTTCTTCGCTGTTTCCTCGTTCAAATGTCACTCACCTCTTTATCATTTATGACTAAGATTTATACGCTTATCCATGGATAAAGTTTCCACGATCCCTTACAAAATAGCAAGTGACAATTTCGAGGTTCATGCGCTAAAGTGTTAGGGAAAGGAGTTTTTTATAGCCCTATGCCAGTAAATGATCGCTCACAAAAACTGTTGTTTACCATTGTTACCATTCTGTATTGGACATCCATGTACACCTACGTACCCATTCTTACCCCTTACTTAAGCGGTCGCGGGCTGTCGCTCCAAATGATCGGCATCGTTCTTGGCAGCTATGGCTTCGTGCAGATGCTTGGCCGCTTCCCGCTTGGGATTATGTCGGACAAATGGGGCAAGCGCAAACCATTCGTCTTGCTCGGCATGATTACCTCCTGCATCAGCTGTCTGCTCTTCATTGTTCCAGGAATATGGGCATGGCCGCTTGCGGGCCGTATGATGGCAGGAGTCTGCGCGTCGACCTGGGTTGCTTTCACCGTCTTATATGCAAGCTATTTCGGAGCAGGCCAGACAGGCCGGGCGATGGGCAATATAAGCGTCATGATCGTATCCGGACAGATGCTCGGCATGGTGCTAAGCGGCTGGTTGAACGATGGCCTTGGCGACAATGCCCCTTTCATTACAGGCGCCATCCTATCCGCAATTGGTCTTGCGCTTGCATTCTCGCTTAAGGAACCAAAGCTTGCTGCAGACAGCCGACCTGCGATGTCCTTCGCAATGGTCAAAAATGTTATTCGCACGAAGCTGCTCCTTCAGGTGTCGATACTTTCGATATTAGCGCATGGCGTGCTGTTCATCACGATGTTCGGCTTTACGCCGCTTAAGGCAGAACAGCTCGGCGCGAACGGCTCGCTGCTGACGCTGCTCGTATTCGCCTTCATGCTTCCTCATGCGATAGCTTCTTCGCTGACGGCTTCCTGGTTCGTTAAACGATTCGGCTATTGGGGAACAATCGGGCTCGGCTTTACCGTTAGCTCGTTATGCACCGCTTCGATGGCCTTCTTCCAATCGTATGAAATGCTCGTCATTACACAAGCGTTTAACGGCTTTGCCCAAGGGCTTCATCTTCCGCTGCTGCTCGCTCTATCTATACGGGATGTCGAGCTGCCTGGGCGCGCAACGGCAATGGGCTTGTATCAAGCGCTGTATGCGATCGGCATGTTCTCCGGACCATTCCTTGCCGGATGGCTTAATGAGAGCTGGGGACTCGACAGCGGCTTCGTATTCGGAGCGATGTTGGGCGCTGCGGCAGCTCTGCTCGTATGGCTTTGGTCTTCTATGGAACGAGCAAGCGCACGAAAAGCAAAACCTTCTTCTTCTGGGGGCATCAGCTTATGACAGGTGCTGTTAGCGAGAAGCGAACACAGCTAGTGCTTGATATTGGCGGCGTGCTCGCTACGAATTTATCGCCAACGTTTTGGCATATGCTCGCCGAGGCCGCCGAGATGGCGGTCGACCATTTATATGCGGATTACAAACAGCAAATATCGAAGCTGCTATGGACTGGGCAGCTTACAGAGACGGATTTCTGGGAGTGGCTGCAAGTGCAGCTCCCTTCCATTGATACCGGAAAGGCTCAGCATTATTTGGCGGAGAGTCTGACTGCGCTTCCTGCTTTGGATAAGGTTGCAGATTGGAGCGATAAGGCCGACATCCACATTCTAAGCAATCATGTTGCAGATTGGGTGAAGCCGATTCTTGAGCCTGTCCGCCATCATTTCTCCACGGTTACGGTCTCAAGCGATGTCGGCATGAAGAAGCCTAGCGACAACATCTTCATCCATGTCAATAGTCTGCTGGGGCCGGACGCCCCCATTCTATTCGTAGACGATCATCCCGCCAATCTGAAGCAGGCGGAGCAGCATGGCTGGCGGACGTTGCTTGCCGATCACGATGGACAATGGATCAACAAAATCGCCGCTCTCCTATAAGGAGGCGGCGATTATTAGTTGTATGGCGCTAGCGGCGAGCGTTGCGGCAAGCAGTACGTAATCAGGCTTGCCGAATCGCAGCCGGAATCCGTACGTCGGCTTCTTGCGAGCGTGACCAAATCCGCGTGCTTCTAATGCATCGGCCATCTGCTCCGCTAGTCGTACAATCGATCGAATATATGGAATAATGACGGAATACAGCATCTTAATTGGAACGCTGCGCAGCGGCGTTACCGCCTTCCCTCTCGCATGAGCAAGCTTCGCAAACCTCTCCCATTCCCCTGCCAGCAGCGGTATGAACCTAAAAATCAACGTAACGAGCAAAGCAAAGGAATGAATCGGGATGCGCAGGCGCGACATCCATCCGAAGGTCTGCTGAATGGATCGTTGCAGACGCAGCGGGGTTACTAATTGCAGCATCGGCATGCCAAGCATCATTACGACGAGCAATTGGCATAGTCTCAGCACGGTCGGCTCCGCACTGCTCCATAGAAAGGCAAGCGGGCGGAATTGGATGCCGCTTATGACGCCGATAATGACGATAAAGTACGCATAGGCGCGAATGACGCCTGCCCACCGGTAGATATGCTGCCGGAAAGGCACGAGCAGCAGCGCCGTCACGCAGGCCGCAAGCGCAAGCGCGGCCAAGCTTTGTTGGGCGAGCAGGCTGGCTGCGAGCAGCAGATAAGCCGCGACGAGCGCGCGCGGATCGAATGTATCCGCGCGCGGCGGACGCCCCTTAGGGGCGTCCGCCGCTGTGGCCGCGGCAGCGGCGGGGCTGACGGCGGGCGGCGCGGATGCCGCCGCTGACGGTTGCGGGGCGCGCCCGCCATTGCGGCGCGCCAGCTGCTCTGCCGCCGCCGCGGCTGCTTCGCGCGGCGACGGCCATGGCGCCCCGCCGCTCCGCGCGGGCGCCGCAGGCTCTTGCGGCGGCATAGCCGTCGCCTCGCGCAGCGCGGCTAGCGCGCGCAGCGCCTCCGGCGCAGCTGCGGCATGCGCATGCGCCGCCGCAGCGGGTGCCGCTTCGCGGACGTTGCCGTCTTCGATGACGGCAACCGCATCCGCGAGCGGCAGCAGCGCGTCGAGGTCGTGTGTCACCACGACCGCTCCGCGCCCTGCAGCCCTGTGCGCTTCCAGCACCGCGCACAGGCTGCGAATGCCGACGGCGTCAAGACCCGCCGTCGGCTCGTCCAGCAGCAGCCATTCCGGCTCGCACGCCAGCAAGCAGGCGAGCGACAGACGTCGCTGCTGTCCGCCGCTGAGCGTCCAAGGATCGCGCGTTAACAGCTCGGCGTCAAGACCCGCTGACGCCATCGCCCGCTCGATCCTTCGCTCCGCAACTTCCGCCGATACCTTGTACGGCTTCATCGAATAAAGCAGTTCGCCGCGCACCGTGGACAGAAACCACTGCGACTCGGAATGCTGCATCGACAGGCCGAAACGCAGCGATACCGAGGCGTTTAATTTCCTTCGCCGCCCCTTCTTGATCCATAAAGGCTCATCACCGAGCATAATTTCGCCATTACGCGCCTCTCGCAGTCCCGCCAGCGTCTCCAGCAGCGTCGACTTTCCCGCTCCATTGCGTCCGACGAGCAGCGTAATCTTGCCAGCTTCGAACCGTATATTAGTTTGCTTCAACAGCGTCTTTCGCTCTGGTCCATCTGTAACGACCGATACATCCTTAAGTCGCCAATCAGCCCCCATAACCGCTCACCGCCTTCGCCAGCATCGCCGGCACGATCGGAAATGGATCAAGCGACAAACCTAACCTCTCCATCTCCCATGCAAGCTGAACCGTATAAGGCGCATCAAAGCCAAGACTCTCACATACGCTGTCTCCTTCATGCCCGTCTTCTCTTCTATACCAATTCGATGCGCTTCCATCAAACGCGATACCGCCATCCTGCATGGCAACGATACGATCCCCTTCATCCAGCTCGTCAAGCTTCTGCGTAATCCAGATGACGGTCGTCCCTTTGCTATGGATCGCTCTCGCTTGCTTTAATACGAAGGCGGCCGCTTCAGGATCAAGCATCGAAGTAGCTTCATCCAGCACAAGCAGCGGCGAAAAGACCGCGAGACAGCCGGCAATGGCGACGAGCTGCTTCTGTCCGCCCGACAAAGTGCTGATCGGCTGATGCAACCTATCGCCTAAGCCTACGGCTTGAAGCGCCTGCTCGGCTAAAGCTGCTATAGCTTGCTCCTCAGCCTCATTCTGCTCCAACATAAGAACAACATCTTCCCATGGCGTAGCGCCGACCATTGCCGCTTCGGGCTGCTGCATGACGATCGGCACTAATCGACTCTCAGGATCAGAACGCTTAACGTTTCCTGATAACCCATCGACTCTTCCGCCAGTGATGACCTTGGCAAGCGTGCTCTTTCCGCTTCCGTTGCGCCCTACTAAAGTAATCCACTCGCCTGAACGTATATGTAAATCAACCTGCTTTAATATCGGCTCTATTGGTTGTTGCCTTTCAACGAATGCGATCGGACGAACCGTAACGCCCGACAACTCTACTTCAGAAATGAAATTCAATTTTTTTCACCCAACCTCTTCCCCAAACCAAATCATTGTGCTACAATCCGAATTGTTAACCACAAATCAAATATAGTTGGTTAACAGTTAAAAAGCAACTACATAAAGGAGTCGATCCGAAGTTATGCCTGTCCAAACCAATAATATAAGAGCGCTTGTATTTACCGCCTTATTCGCCGCGTTATTCATTGTTATGAATTCGTTATCGATAAGGCTCAGCTTCTCTCCAGTTCCGATTACGCTTCAGACGTTCGGCGTATTGCTAGCCGGACTGTTCCTTACACCGCGCAACGCCTTCTTAAGCATCTTCACCGTCATCTTGTTAACCGCCATCGGTTTACCGCTATTTAATGGCAAGGGCGGCATCTCGTATTTGCTTGGCCACACCGGCGGCTTTATCATTGCATTTCCATTTTGCGCGCTGCTTATCAGCCTCGCCGTTAGGTGGGCGCTAAGCAACGAAACATTCAAGCRCAACAAAATCGTATTGTTCATTGCCTTATTCCTTGCATTTGAATTGTTCAGCTCGCTGCTAACGTATTTGCCGGGTATTCCTTGGCTTATGCATGTGCTCAATTGGAACTTTGCGAAAGCGATGACAGGCGGTTTCTACCCGTTCATTATCGGTGACGCCCTTAAGTCCGCATTGGGTGCCGTGCTAGCTATCTCCTTAACACCTTACATTGCCTATATTCGCTCGTCAACTGGTTCAACCCGTGATACTTATACGAAGACGGTATCGCCGTAACGAAATGGCATCGCAAGCTTCAAAAAAAACAAGCTGTCTGATCATTCTTCGATCCTATTGGATCTTAATGATCAGACAGCTTTTTCTTATTACAGACATTGTATGGAATAACATGTTACTACCGCTCATCCCAGTTCCATAACCTTGCTTCCCCAACATGCAAATAGCGAACGAACGGCGCGTCCTTCAACTTGAGCAATTCCTTCGTTGGGCCAGTAACGACCATTCCATATATGGTAACCCCGTTCTCTTCGACATAATCAAGCACCTGATCCGCATCAAAGAAGTGCGTATAATAATTCGTAATCGTCTTATTTTTGCTCAGCAAACGAAGCGTATTGACGAAATTCTCATTCCGAACATCTCCGCTTCCGTATGTTTCTACACCAGGATAAGAGGTTGTCGATCCGCTGCCGACTGTCCACCACAATACTTTTCTCTCTTCATATACCGTCGTGTAACCGTCTTCTTCATGCCACATAGGCATCGTAGGGAAGCCAACGGGATGTCTCACCGCAGCAGTCCCTTCCTCTCCCGCTTCACCTGTATACACAGCAAGCCACACCGGTTCCATATCCTTGCCTTCGAACAACTTTAACGCTTCATCCGTTGAATACATCCGATCAAAAGAAACATACACTTCCGCGACCGTTCCCTCCGGCAACGAACTTAGCTTTGAAGAGCCGGGAGTACCATTTTCTTCGTAACTTTCGTCTGGCAAATAAAAGGGGGTATAACGGTTTGACGAATTTTTGTTATCGTTTTGATCAATTAACCTCGGCCACCCAAGAAACATTGTTGTATTCAGATCGCCCATGTAGACACGCTCGTCGCCTACTTGCTTCACCAAGTCGCCAAAATACTTAATGCCTAACACAGAGGCGGGATTGCTGTTTAGGCTTATTCTCATATTAGGACTAGTCACGGCTATCGCCGATTCAATAACATCGGCATACAAATTACGTTTTTCCGGTTTCCCTAAGCCGTAATAAATCGAAGTCAAAATCGAATTAACGATCATAGCTGCAAGCACTATCCCGATTACGCCGCCAATGCTCCAAGACCTTGCACGCCATTTGCCTCGGCGCATAAGCTCTTTCGCCCGTTTCGGATTTAACTGCATCGAACCAACTTCGCTTATCGTATCCCGCTGTTCCTCTTCGAGCAGCTCATCGAGATGCGATTGATAAAGCTCCATCTTTGCTAACTCCGCTTCAAGCTCTTCCCGCTCCTCCTGGCTTAGCTTCCCTTCTCTATACGCTTTCAATTGCTGTTTGAAATCACCGCTCATCGTCTTCTCCCCTCTCGCGCAGCTTGCGAAGCTGCTGCCTCGCTCTGAAGAGCAGCACTTTGAAATTAGCTAATCCTATTTCCATAATGTCCGCTGCATCCTGATAGCTCAAGCCTTGGTAATCATAGAGCAGCACCGCTTGTCTCTGATTCTCGGGTAAGCTGGCGACGGCTAGACCAAGCTCGCCAAGCTCTTCGCGTCTCAGCAGAACAGACTCCGGCGAGTGCTTGGCCGGCGCACGTATGTTTCGGAAGAAGATAGATGCAAATGGCTTGCTTCGCTTTTCCTTACGCTTGTAATCAATGAAAGCGTTGTGAGCAACGCGCAGCAGCCAGGGCTTCACCCTTTCGCCATCGTAGCTTTCTAGATATAGGTAAGCGCGGTAGAACGTCTCTTGCAGCAAGTCCTCGGCCGCGTAATGGTCGCCAGTGAGATATAACAAGTAACGATGAACATCCTGCATATATTGCTTGTAAAGTTCGTCCAGTTGATTGTTCGGTTTCGCCGCCTCCCTTCCGCCGCTGACATCCTATACACGCATCAGCTCCCAAAAAGTTACACTTAGCATGAAAAAAAACAACCGCATCCTCAAGATGCGGTTGTTTCAATCTCTATTCTCACTTGAACCTACATGATTTTGTTTCTGTTTTCTCCGGTATAGAACGTCTGCCACTACTAACAAAACCATTGGAGGGATAAAAGTAAGGGCGTCAATATAGACGAAGGTCCATGGAAATCTGGCTTCGCTTATGTAATTCTCATTACCGGGCAAATAGCGGAGCAGCGCAATAAACCAAGCTGCAATGATAATCATCGCTATCCAATATCCTTTCATTCGAGTTCCCTCCTTCGTCTTTCCATTATGCCCCTATTATGCCGTTAGGCATGCGAATAATTTACAGCTTCAGGGACAGACTTAGTTTATTAAAGAGAGGAAATTATTAACTATGATGCATCGCATGATGATATCGAACCAACAATTAATGGCATTAATCGTCATTTCCACCGTAGGTACTTCCAGTCTTTATGCGCCGTCTTCCTTATCGCATTATGCGGACCGAGATGCATGGTTTTTAGTCCTTATCGGCATCTTGGGCGGAGCATTGAACCTGCTGGTCTTCCTGCAACTGAATAAGCTGTACCCAGACAAAAGCCTTATAGCTATTTGCACGCATGTGCTCGGACGCCCGGGAGGCGGACTATTGGCGGTTATTTTCATCCTTTACTTTATGGATGTGTCGTCTTGGGTGCTTCGAGAGTTCGCCCAGTTTTTCGTCATTGCCTTGAACCCGATGATTCCGCAAAATTGGTATCTCCTCATTGGCATAATCATGTGTGCCTATGCCGTCTTTCATGGATTGGAGGTCATTTCAAGAGTCGCGTTTATGATTTTTTTGATCACGATCATAACCTTTCTAGTCATTTATTTGCTGTTGATCAAAGAGTACCACTTTGACTATTTGCTACCGGTGCTGGAGAACGGCTTTATGCAACCGCTGAATGGTACAATCGTGGTCGTCTCTTGGTTTGGCGATCTTATGTTCATATCCATGGTTTTGAATCACGTGAAACGTTCAAAACAGACCGTTCAATACGCGGTTGCCGGAGTCGTTATTTCCGGCATCTTTCTGATGATGGCAGTCATTGGCTGCAGTGTCGTATTCGGGGGGAAGGCGACGAGCAGCTTTACGTATCCCATCATCAGCCTGATTCAAAACATTCAATTGTTCCGAAATATTGAAAGACTTGACGCCATTTTGATCGCCATTTGGGTCATGAGTTCGTTCTTGAAAATAACCGTTTATTTTTGGTCGTCCTTACAAGCGTTGACCGAATGCTTCAGACTTAGCAACCCACGGTTGTTCATTATACCGATGGCGATAGGTATCGTTATCAGCTCGAAGTATAAAGTGTGGGGCTTGATCGAGATGAGCAGCTTTTACGACAAGCAAGCATGGTATTTTGTACTTTTCCAGCTCGCGCTCCCTGTACTGCTGCTCGTCGGGGCGGCAATTAAACACCAAACGTCATCGGAGGATAGACCATATGGAAGCGGATGATCAATTGTTGTCTTCGTCCCCGGATATAAACAAAAAATGGCTGACAGAGAAAATGCGACATACGGAAGACTTGGTCATTATTGACTTTCAAGCCGTCAAAGAAGGACAAGATGACATTACCGTCTGTTATTTGAGGGGGCTTGCCGACGAAACGAAGCTTCGTGAACTTGAGTTGTCCATATCCGACCGCAACTCTTCGTCGCTGCAACGGATGTTGTCAAGCAAATACAAGCTGCATAAAATTGCGGAGGCAGCAACGGAATTGGCTCTGGGACGGACCGTACTCTTGTTTCACAACAAACAGCTTGGCATTGCCTATGACACGCTTGATGTACAACTCCGCAATGTGGAAGAGCCCGTTAGCGAAGCTTCGGTCAAAGGGTCGCGCAGCGGCTTTACCGAATCATTTCGCAACAACCTCGCCTTAATCCGTTATCATTGCCCTTCTCCCGATCTGATGGTCGAATACCGCTCTACCGGGATCATTACGAAATTAGGTTTGGCCGTCGTATCGATAGGAGGCGTGACAAACCCTTCTCTGCTGAAGGAGGTGCATCGGCGGCTCGATGAAATTCCGGGAGACCTCGTCCCGGGAGACAATACAATTGAAGAGTGGATCGTCGATAACCAAGGAACATTGCTGCCATTGATCGAGTCAACCGAAAGACCGGATAGAGTCGTCGGAGGCTTGCTTGAAGGCCGGATCGCAATTGTTGTGCAGGGCTCTCCTTTCGTGATGATGCTGCCGTTCGTTTTCCTGCAAGCGTTCCAAGTAAGCGAAGATTATGCTTGGAATTATTATATCGGTTCAAGCATCCGCATCATGCGGCTGCTGTGTGCGATCATTGGCATGCTGTTGCCTGGTTTTTATGTCGCTACTGTAACGTTTCACCATGAGCTTGTGCCGACGCCCCTTCTCCAGAGCATCGCTTCCGCGAAGGAACCGGTTCCTTTTCCTGCCGTTGTCGAAAGTTTCTCGATGATGATCGCCTTCGAAATCATGCGCGAAGCAGGCGTTCGGATGCCTAAGCAGGTAGGCCAAGCTGTCAGCATTGTCGGCGCCTTAATCCTTGGCCAAGCCGCTGTGCAAGCGGGTATCGTATCTCCTATTATGGTTATTGTCGCTGCGCTTACCGGCATAGCTACGTTCACGCTTCCGTCCACTGCAATCAACTATGTCATCCGAATGATTCAATTCGGAATGACGCTGCTGGCTTCATTAATGGGTTATGTCGGCATCGTAGCCGGGGTTATTATGCTCATGACGTATTTGTCCTCTTTGCGATCGTTCGGCGTGCCTTACTTGTCACCGGCGGCTCCTTTCGATTTCGAATTACTCGGAGATATCGCGATCCGAAGGCCGAGTACTTTCAACAGTAAACGTCCAACTCTATTTCACCCCTTACGTCGTCTTCGTTACAGAAACGGGGCAAAAAAATGAGCAGAGTCTGCGCGTTCCTTATTCTTGCCCTTATCAGCCTGTCAACTGCCGGCTGCGTGGGCAGCGTGGAGCTGAACGAAATTCATATCGTGCATTCCCTCGCGATCGATAAGGGGAATAAACATAACATAAAACTGACCGCTGAAATTTCTAAAATAACGCCAAGCGGACAACAACCGAAAGGCATGCAAAACGATAAATTTTATTTGTCGCAAGAAGGTGAAAGCCTGTTCGAAGCGGCTCGCCAAATGAGAAATAAATCGGACCGAATGCTTCTTTGGGGGCATGCATCCAGCATCTTGTTTAGCAAGGCGATCGCCGAGCAAGGCATTATGCCGCAGATCGAAGCCATCCGCCGCTTGCGCCAATTCCGCAATACGGCTTTGTTATTTATAACGGAAGGGAACGCGTTTGAGATTTTGCAATTGTCATCTCCAAGCGCGACCATTAATTCGCAAGTGTTTCAAGGGTTGGTCGAAGGCGGCAAATCTACCGGTCAAACCTCGAAAACAACGCTTCTAATGGCTTATCGGGACTACACGAACGAATTTAAGGATATAGCGATTCCGCTTATTTATCCGACTATTCAAGCAGCTGATGAAGATAAATCCATTTTGAAAGCGTCGGGTATGTATGCGTTTCACGGCGATCGACTGTCAGGCAAGCTGTCGCCGTCCTTAACGAAAGCCTATCTTCGAGCAAGCAATCTGATGGAAGGCACAATCGAAAGCATTACTTGCGATGACGGCGGGCATGTCACGTTAGAAAATATAATGAGCAAAGCAAAAACGAACGTTAACATTAATGCGAGTTTGGAATCGCGCGTATCGATCACGATTAATGCCGATTTGACCATTACTAATCTAACCTGCAAAGGAATGGATATAACGCCGGATACGATCCATGTGTGGGAAGGCCAGCTCAATACCATTATCGAGCAAGACATCCAGAAATTCTTTCAATACACGCAGAAACAGAAAGTCGACTTACTAGGCATTGGCGAACGAATTCACCGCAGTAATCCGAAGCAGTGGAAAGCAATGAAATCCGACTGGATGGAGAATCGTTACGGATTGGCCGATTTCGAAGTTCAAGTCCATACGAGAATCGATCATTCGAACTTCTTGATGTAATGGAAGCATAAAAAAAGATCCGGCAGAAGAGCCTTCAATAAGGCTACTTCTCCGGGTCATGTATGAAATGAATAGACAAAACGAAATCGGTTATTGATCGGATCGTTGCTTAAGATCGTCTGAATTGACGCTACGCTTGGCTGGCCCGATAAAACGACCCAAAAGCATAAGGAGCGGCGAGGTTTCGATCTCGGCTAGATTGAGCATTTCCGCCCAATTAAAAACGATCAAAAAAGGCATAAGTCCAATTGCTAACACACCAAATATAAGACCCAAAAAAACATTACGCAGCATTTTACCAACCGTCATATCCCATCTCTCCCTTCCCGATCTGATATCTCCCCAGTATACGCCCCTATTTTTCGATATTCAACCCTGCCCAAAACAGCTAATGCTAAACAAAAAAGAAACCCAACGCCATTACACGAGGGTTTCTCCAATTCACATTCACAACTAGTCTTACATGCATTCCTCTGGATCTTCAGCCGGTGAAGCATCCTCTACATTGATTTTCTCCGAAACGGTATCGCGGATAATCGATACGACGAGCTGCAGCAAGTAGTTGATATCCGTTTGGCTTTGTTGGAATTCGGTTACGATCGGAATGCCGTCCAGCTCATCCTGCAACGTCTCCATCTCGGCTTCGATCTTCTTCACCATATCGGCGTTTTTGAACGTCGTCTCGAACGCGACAACTTCCTTCTGCTTCTTCTTGATCTGATTAATGAGAACCTGAACGCGCTCATTATTATTAATTTGCTTTTCGGCGCGACGGTAATGCTGCACTTCCTCCGAAGTATAGATGACGCTTGCCAGTTCTTTCGCTTTGGCCATAATATCTTCTTTCACGATGAGGTCGCGAGTATTGAACGACGGAATCTCATGATTGCTGCAGAACTCGCCGTGCTCATGATGATGATCGTGACCGTGCTGATCCGTTTTGTTTGCCGCTGTCTGTTGGTTTGCCATTTAACATCTCTCCTGTATCGTCATTAACTAACTGCTTCTTGTGTATGTGTTTCAAGCGCTTCAGCCTTGATATACCAGGTTTGCGCATCCGTTACTTTCGCATGAATGAACTGTCCGATCCATTCCTTCGGCCCTTCCAAGTGAACGAGCTTATTCGTGCGGGTGCGTCCTGATAGGACGTTTGCATTATTTTTGCTCTCGCCTTCGACCAGCACTTCTACGATCTGTCCGAGAAGCTGCTCGTTCTTCTCACGGAATATCGCTCCGAGAAGCGCATTCAGCCGCTGCAATCGCTCCTTCTTAACGGCAAGAGGAACATTGTCCTCCATCACGGCAGCAGGCGTCCCTTCACGCGGTGAATAAAGGAATGTGTAAGCGGAGTCGAAGCCTACCTCTTCCACTAGCGATAATGTATCATCGAACTGCTCGTCCGTCTCGCCAGGGAAACCGACTATAATATCGGTCGTCAGTGAAACGTCCGGTATCGCCCGCTTAATTTTGCCGACCAGCTCCAAGTATGCCTCGCGCGTGTACTTGCGGCTCATTCGCTTCAACGTCTCCGTACTGCCGGACTGAACAGGCAGATGGATATGCTCGACTAAGTTGCCGCGACCCGCAAGCACCTCGATCAAATGATCGTCAAAGTCGCGAGGATGGCTTGTCATGAACCGAATACGCGGAATGTCAATCTTGGACATATCCTGCATCAGATCGCCAAAGCGGTAGTTGATGTCTTCGAAGTCTTTGCCGTATGCATTCACATTTTGGCCAAGCAGCGTAATCTCCTTGAAGCCTTGCCTAGCAAGCTCGCGCATCTCGGCGATAACATCCTCTGGCCTTCTGCTGCGTTCCTTGCCGCGTGTGTAGGGAACGATGCAATACGTACAGAACTTGTCGCAGCCGTACATAATATTAACCCAAGCGCGCATGCCTTCCCGCTTCTTCGGCATATTCTCTATAATGTCGCCCTCTTTGGACCATACCTCGACGACCATTTCTTTACTGAAATATGCGTTCTGCAGCAAATGCGGCAATCGATGAATATTATGCGTTCCGAATATCATATCGACAAACGCATGCTTTTGCAAAATTCGACCGACGACCGACTCCTCCTGCGACATGCATCCGCATACGCCGAGCAGCAGATCGGGCTTCTCCAGCTTCAACGTCTTCAAGTGTCCGAGCTCGCCGAACACTTTATCCTCCGCATTTTCGCGGATCGCACAAGTATTGAGCAGTATGACATCAGCCTGCTGTCGATCCTCCGTTGCCGTGTAGCCCATCTGCTCGAACATGCCCTTCATAACCTCGGTGTCATGCTCGTTCATTTGGCAACCGTACGTCTGGATCAAATAATGCTTGCCTAAGCCAAGTGTCCGCAGCTCTTCAGGAATGGAGAAATCGTAATGAACCTCGATGTCCTCTTTGCCGCGCTTCTTCTCGTCCTTGTGGCTGGGCGCCGAATTTATGTTTATAATTCTACCTTTGATCCGGTAAGTAGTTGAGCTATCATCTTGATCGATCACTTTCGCATCGCTGAAATCAAAATACTTGGAGTAGTCCTTCGTTTGGACATTACTCTTGTTCTTGTCCTCTTGAGTACGATCGGCAGCCAAGGCCTTCTCACTTCCTTATAGATACATAAATTGTTTCCGGCACATCTAGTCCAATTCAGTATTATACCAGTTAGCGGTACATATATCCATGCCTTGCCGATGGATTATAGCGCTAAGATGCTCTATTTGAACAACGGAGCTATATGCGTAAGTCGAAATTGCTCTTGCACTTCGGCCAGCGAATATCCGCATCTCGTTCGAAGATGCATGTGGGTATGCGGCGACATCACCGATATGTAGGAATGCGCCACATAACTTGGATCAATGGAATACGCGAGTTCATGCTCGGCCGCTTCCTTCAACAGGCTGCAAATAGCGCCATGGATAAAATGATAAGGCGGCGACTCGAAAAAATCGGTTTTCTGCACGTCGTTTAATTGAGAAGCATGCATAACGCCGAGAAACCGCGATTTCGTTTCCAGGAATTGAATAACGTTGCACACGACGTTATATAATCGATCCTGCACGGTACGATCTACCATTGTTTTTAATTGCTGTTCAATATCTTCACTGAAACGCTCGAAGCTGTCCTTCATCACATCCATGCACAAGTCGCCTTTGTTGGCATAACGCCGATAAAGCGTGCCTTGTCCGATTCCTGCCGATTTGGCGATTTGATGCATGCTGACGCATTCAACTCCGTGCACGTTAAACAAGTGATGGGCCGTCTGCAGAATTGCTGCGCTCAACTCTTGTTTTGTTCTGCCGCTGTCTGCTGCCGTCATTGCACATTTCTCCTTCAATTATTTTACCGTTAAAGGATTGACAATTAATACTATCCTCATTATGATTCTATAGTGCGGACAATTGTCCGCTATATAAATGCAGTAGTCGTTCTCATTGTATCCTGTACATGGTTGCAGGTCAACGCATGGAGAACCGGCATACCGCAATAGAAGGATAGGAGGAAATAATAATGGCTTCTGCTTCAATCAAGCCGCAGCAGGATGGCGCTGAATTCTCGATGAAGAGTATTATCGCTCCCCTGCTCGCTATTATTGTCGGCATGTTCATGGTTATATTGGACGGCACGGCAATGAACGTTGCTCTGAAAGGGCTTATGGACGACTTCCAAAGCTCCATGACGCTCGTTCAATGGACCATTACCGGATACGCGCTTGCCCAATCAGCTGTTATCCCACTGGCAGGCTGGCTGTCTGACCGCTTCGGCGCGAAACAGATTTTCCTGCTGTCAATCATCATGTTCACGCTCGGTTCCGCTTTATGCGCACTCGCTACAACGGCAGAGCAGCTTATCGTGTTCCGCATTATTCAAGGTCTCGGCGGCGGTATGGTAGCGCCAATCGCAATGGCCTTTACTTACAGACTTAGCCCTCCGGGCAAGCAAGGTGCTGTTATGGGCATGATCGGTATCCCGATGCTGYTCGCTCCTGCTCTTGGTCCGGTCGTTGCAGGCTGGCTCGTTGATTATGCTACATGGCATTGGATCTTCCTGATTAATCTGCCGATCGGTATCATTGCTGTCATTATCGGACTTCGTACATTGCCTCGCATTGAACGTCAGAAAGTTCCGGCGCTTGACTACTTAGGCATGATCTTCGCACCGCTCGCCTTCGCCTCTCTTGCGTACGGCGTTAGCTCGGCTGGCGGCGGAGAAGGCGGCGCTGGCAGCGGCTGGACCTCGCCTGAGGCGCTTATCGGCATTATCGTAGGCGTAATCGCGCTTATTATTTTCATCACCGTAGAGCTTAGACGCAGTGAACCGCTGCTTGAGCTGCGGGTATTCAAATCAAGCAACTTTACACGCGGAGTCGTGCTTCAATGGATTGTACAGATTGCTTTGTTCGGTACGATCTTCCTTATTCCGGTCTATCTGCAAGTGGTCAAAGAATATTCCGCCTTCACGACCGGCCTTATTCTGCTTCCTCAGGCGCTCGCAGCGGGCTTATTCATGCCAATCGGCGGTAAGCTCTACGACAAGCTCGGCGCACGTCCTGTTGTATTTTCCGGTTTGATTATCATTACGATCGCTACATTTTTACTCACGCAATTATCGGCTGACACGACTCTAATCACGCTGATGATTCCGCTTGCTTTGATCGGTGCTGGCATGGGCTTGTCGATGATGCCGCTTAATACGCATATCATCCAATCCGCTCCGAAGGAGCTTGTTAGCCGCGTTACGTCGCTGACGGCTGCTGCTCAACAAGTTATGACCTCGTTCGCTGTGGCCGGACTTTCCACACTGCTTGCGAGCCGCGCTGAGCATCATTTGGCTTCGAATCCAGGACCGGATGTATTCTACTCCGCTTATGCGGATACATTCCTCGTCTTAGGCTGCATCGGCATCCTTGGCATTCTGTTCTCCATCCTGCTTCGCAAGCCGAAGCTGCAAGCGGGCGAGAATCCAAGTGATAAACCAGATGTAACGATGATGATGGGTCACTAAATACGTTTAAAAACAGAAGAAGCTGCTCTCCGCTCGCGCGGGAAGCAGCTTCTTTTCTTATAACATAGGTATGGTATGGCTACAGCAACATCTCTTAGATGTATTATGTTTTACCTGTATTACGTACAGGCTACTGAAGCCAAATCGCTTAATAAGTGACGTTTGATTGGAAAACTTACAGTCAAATCCAGCATTTTAGCCTTAAGCAGCCTTCAACGGTTCATTTGAGTGTACATAATCCAAGCAAACTCTGTTATCATCTCTTATCTAGCCTTTAGATTGTAAGAAATCCATTCAAATGGCTAGTACATTTCTATGACAGAAATCTATTCGATGATTTCCCCGCTATCGCCGTTAGCAATGCCAGCGGCATTGGCTTCATCGGTATCGATATGMATGTCGAGAGCGAATTCATCCGATACGCGGGCAATGACGTTTTCGAATACGACGCCTCGATCACCGCCTACACGAACGCGCAGCCTCTGCTTGTCCTCGATATTCCAGCGTTCCGCATCGCTCGAATGGAAGTGAATATGTCTGGCTGCTACGATAACGCCTTCTTCAATCGTCACTTCTCCTGCAGGCCCTTGAAGCTTGATGCCTGCTGATCCGGCAATATCTCCCGACTCGCGGACTGGAGGCTTTACGCCTAAGGCGAAGGCGTCTGTGCGCGATACTTCAAGCTGCGTCCGCTTTCTTACCGGCCCGAGAATACGCACCTTCTCGAATTGTCCCTTCGGTCCTATCACAGCAACCGTTTCATTGGCCGCATACTGACCTGGCTGAGACAATGGCTTCATTTCCGTTAATGTATATCCAGAGCCGAACAATGCTTCGACATGCTCCTCGGATAGGTGGATATGTCTGGCAGATACGCCGATTGGCACTAGCTTATGTATCATATCGTCACACTCCCTGATCTTTAATAATTAGATACGTTTTTATTGCAAAAAATAAGCATACGGCCCGCAGACCGTATGCTCATCATACCATTTATTTAAATTCTGAGACAAGCTTTTGGAACTCATCCTGCGTAATCATCATATCTTRTTTCGCCAACGCTTCCCGCTTAAAGCCTGTAATCATATCTTCGTACGACTTGCGAGTCGTATTCTGATAGATAAGACCGGTTAGCATACCGTTCGTTTCCATAATCTTATTCATCGCTGCAACACGATTCGACGGATCGTATTCCGGGAATTGCTCCAGATTAACGATATTTTCTTTGAACCAGTCGTAGGTGTTGATTTTGTTGAACGTTACGCATGGGCTGAATACGTTGATTAGCGAGAAGCCTTCATGTTTAATGCCTTGCTCGATCAAGCTCGTCAACTGCTTCAGATCGCTGGAGAACGACTGCGCGACGAATGTAGCGCCGGCTGACATAGCAATCTCAAGCGGTGAAAGCGTCGTTTCAATCGAGCCCTCAGGCGTCGATTTTGTTTTGAACCCTTCCGCGCTTCGCGGCGACGTTTGACCTTTGGTCAAACCGTAGATTTGGTTGTCCATTACAATATAGGTGACGTTCAAGTTACGGCGAATCGCATGAACGGTATGGCCCATGCCGATTGCGAAGCCGTCCCCGTCACCGCCAGAAGCAATTACCGTAAGCTCGCGGTTAGCAAGCTTCACGCCTTGTGCAATTGGAAGCGCGCGGCCATGAATGCCATGGAAGCCGTAAGCGTTAATGTAGCCGGATATACGTCCCGAGCAGCCGATACCGGATATGACAGCCAGCTCCTCCGGCTCCAATCCGACATTGGCAGCAGCGCGCTGAATGGCAGCTTGGATCGAGAAGTCGCCGCAGCCTGGACACCAGTTCGGCTTAACATTATTTCTAAACTCTTTGAATGTTGCCATCTTCGATCAGCTCCTTACAGGCTTTGTAAATCTGTGCGGGCAGGAATGGATTGCCGTCATATTTGAGCAGGCTCTCGATCTTCTCAGCGAAGCCGGCATGCATTTTTATTTGTGATGCAAGCTGTCCCGTCGCATTGTTCTCGATAACGACCACTTTTTTCGCGCTTTGCAGGTGCGGCAGCAGCAGTTGCGTTGGGAACGGATGGATTTGGCGAATCGTAATATGATTCGTCGTCACGCTATCGCTCGCAAGCGACATCCTAGCTTCATCAATTGTGCCGCCTGTCGAGCCCATGCCGATAATGAGCAGATCAGGCGATTGATGCGGAGCATCCACGCGAATCGCATCACGAATGTACATATTATTGAGCTTGTTAAGGCGCTTATCCATCATCTTGCGGCGGTTGACCGCGCTCTCGGATGGACGGCCGACTTCATCATGCTCAACGCCCGTTACATGGTGCAAACCGCCTTTCTCGCCTGGCAGGACGCGCGGCGAGACGCCGTCTTCTGTAAGCTCGTAGCGCTTGAACAGCTCTGGTCCCTCGAGTGCAGGTGTATCGACGGTAAGCTTTCCTCGTTTGATTTCGATTTTGCTGTAATCAAGCTGCTCACAGGATTGCTTGCCTAAAGATAATTGAAGGTCGGTCATTAGAATGACCGGCACTTGATATTGTTCAGCGACGTTGAACGCTTCAATCGTATCGTAGAAGCAGTCCTCGATCGAGGCTGGCGCAATAACGACCTTAGGAATTTCACCGTGCGTTCCGTAAACCATCGCGTTCAAGTCGGATTGCTCTTGCTTCGTCGGCAAACCTGTAGACGGGCCGCCGCGCTGCGTGTTGACAATGACTAGCGGCGTCTCTGTCATTCCTGCAAGACCGATTGCTTCCATCATAAGCGCAAGGCCAGGGCCAGCGGATGCCGTCATTGTGCGAACGCCGGCATAGTTGGCGCCGATCGCCATCGTAACCGCTGCGATCTCATCCTCCGTTTGCACGACCGTGCCGCCGAACTTAGGCAGCTTCTTAATTAAATATTCCATAATTTCCGATGCCGGTGTAATCGGATAGGCCGACATGAGTCGGCAACCTGCCGCAATCGAGCCTAGGCCAATCGCTTCATTACCGATCATGAACAGCTTTTGCTTGCCGTCTGCTTCATCCAGCTTGAATGCATCTATCGGTCCGCCAGCTTCCGCAAGAACGAACTCGGCACCGCGCTTAACCGCTTCAATATTTTTTTCGACGATGGCTGCGCCCTTGCGTCCGAACTCCTCTTCAACCGCTTTATTGAATACTTCGAGCGGCAAGCCTAGCAGCGCCCATGAAGCGCCGGAAGCAACCATGTTCTTCATTAAGGAAGTGCCAAGCTCCTCTKCCATCGCCGTAATCGGCACCGCGAATAATCTCGCATCGATACCTTCCGGAATCGTTGGTTTGAACTTTGCATCCGCTACCACAACTCCGCCTGGACGAAGCTCCACCGCGTTCAGGTCGATGCTTTCTTGGTCGAATGCAACCAATATATCCAAGTCGTCCGAAATCGCGCGAATCGGTGTTGTACTAATGCGAATTTTGTTGTTCGTATGTCCGCCTTTAATCCTTGAAGAGAAATGCCGATAACCGTATAAATAATAGCCCAATCGATTGAGCGCCGTGGAAAAGATCCGATCTGTACTTTCGACGCCTTCCCCTTGTTGGCCCCCGATCTTCCAAGACAATTGACTGATCAAAATGCCCATCTCCTCTTTGTAGCCATTCCAGCACGTTCTAAAATGGCATGCGTGAACGATCGTCGCCGCCCTCTGACGACATCATGTTTATTCCATCGTAAAATCGAAAAATACGGATCCGGCTTGCCCAAGCGTAAACGGCTGTCGCCGTCCTTTGGTGGCAACAGCTAACGTTTCGCGTTGAAATATAAGCACAGTATAAACAGCAAATTTATACTTTCTTATATTTTAAAAATGAAACGTATATCGACATGATCTAGCGATAAATGTGTATCTTCTTATAACAGTCACAACAATTTTAATGGTCAAAGTGCCAAAATGCAAGATGTAAACGCTTATAGGGAACGATAGTTTGTTTAGATGAAATCAATACCGCAATTAGATCGTAGATGTATATTTTGTTAAGGCAGCTGCTTCAGCAAAAAATCGATCGCATTTCCGCTGAAAAACCGCTCCGTCTGCTGCTCCGTATAACGCTTTAGCAACGCTTCCCGCAGATTAACGAGCTCACCCGGATGGGTTAGTCCTTCCACATAGACATCGATTCCGTCAAAATCCGAACCCAACATGATCGATCGCTCTCCGCCTAGCTCGCACATATGTTCAATATGCCGCACAACGTCGTCGATCGTTACCCGCTCCGCATCCGATACGAAATAGGGAACGAATGTTATGCCAATCATGCCGCCTTTCTCGATAATCCGCTTAATCTGGTCATCAGACAAGTTGCGCGGGTGGTTGCATATCGTCTTTGCATTCGAATGCGAAGCGATAATCGGCCTTTTCGTCCGCTCCGCGGTATCCCAGAAGGCTTGTTCGGATAAATGAGATACATCCAGTAGGATTCCCCATTTATCGCATTCATCAACGAATTGGCGCCCGAGGCCTGTCAATCCGCCGCCTCGCGGCTCCATCACGCCATCCGCTGCCCAATTCGCATTATTCCAAGTCATGCCAGCCGCCCGAACGCCGAGCCTATGCAAGGTGCGCAGCATGGACATATTCCCTTGCAGGCCGTCCACTCCCTCAAGCGAGAGCAGCGCTCCGATTTTTCCCGTTGCCAGACAAGTCTCCAGATCGCTGGCGGATTGTACCCACACCATATTCTCGCATGTCAGCACCTGCTCATGAAATCGATCAATGCTTTCCAGAATCGGTTCCAGTCTTCCGCTTATTGCCCTCGGTATGTATATCGCAAACGTTTGAAGCACCGTGCCTGCTGCCTGCAGCCTTTCATATGTAACATCGAGTGCGCCTGACTTGCTGCTTTGAAAGGTCAACAGCTCGTCTTCCAGCAGCTTGCAGAGCACATCACAATGGAAATCGACAACTTTCATGTAGCACCTCACCTATAGGGACAATATGAATAAACCTATGCATTTAAGAAGAAACGCCTGACGGCGTCCTTTTCTATGACGCCATCGTTTCGTCGAAACGTATAGAGAAAGTATGAGCAAAATCATATACCTTCCTATACGTCAAAAAAACCTGTCTACGACGTAAACAGGCGAACGATTTGATCGGTCATCCAGACATTCCGCCGCCGCTCTACTATTTCGTTATTATCGTGGTTCCACGATCAGCTTAATAGCCGTTCGATCCTCGCCGTCAATAACGATGTCTGTAAAAGCCGGTATGCAGATGAGATCTACCCCGCTGGGAGCGACGAACCCGCGTGCAATAGCTACTGCTTTGATCGCTTGATTGAGCGCCCCTGCGCCGATAGCCTGCAATTCAGCGCCGCCGCGCTCTCTGAGAACACCAGCCAATGCGCCTGCAACGGAATTTGGATTGGACTTTGCTGAAACTTTTAATACATCCATGAAAAGTACCTCCCCTGGGAATGTTGGATGGATTCCACTTTTAAATAGTATTCGAGGGAGGTTAAAAAATTCCTGCTTTATTCGTCACACTTTACAAGCTATTCTGAATAGTCGCACTTTTCAAAGATTTTGAGCCTTACATAAGCAGCCATTCGTCCTCGGTCAATCGAATTTTTTGCATTTTCGTCGCTTTTCCCGTCGCATCGTCTAGCTGAACGGAAACGGCATGCAAATGCCATTTGCCCTCGTCAACGACAAAACGAACAGGCATTTGGGTAATAAATTTATGAAGGACTGCGTTGCGTTCCATACCTAAAACGCCTTCTTTTGGGCCAACCATGCCTACGTCGGTTAAGTAAGCTGTGCCGCCGGGCAATATCGAATCGTCATTCGTTTGTACATGGGTATGAGTGCCCACAACAATCGACGCTCGGCCGTCTAAATGCCAGCCCATAGCGATTTTCTCTGAGGTCGCTTCCGCATGAAAATCAACTAAAATGTTGTTTGTCTTCTGGCTTGCTTGTTCTACCAGCTCATCCGCCTTGGCGAACGGACAATCGATCGGCGGCAGGAACGTTTTTCCTTGCAAATTAATGATCGCCAGCTGCTTGCCGCCCGCTTTAATGAAAGCCATGCCTTGACCAGGCGCACTCTCATGGAAATTGGCCGGACGCACGAGTCTTGGCTCATCGTCGATCCATTCGAATATATCTTTATTATCCCACGTATGGTTGCCCATCGTAATGCCGTGGACACCCCATTCGAAAAATTCCTTCGCTATGTTCGCCGTAATGCCTCTGCCGGCGGCTGCATTCTCGCCATTCACAATAATAATATGCGGATTATATTTGCTCTTCAGCGCGGGCAATACCCGTTTAAGCGCGCTTCTTCCTACATTGCCTACAATATCGCCGATGAATAATACGTTCGTGCTCACTTTTAATCCACTTCCTTCTATTTGTACGCTATATGCAGAAAAGTGGCTGACGAGCAGCCACTTTTCGGTATTGCATATGTGGTTCGTTGTTTATTTCGCGTATTCGACCGCTCTTGTCTCACGAATAACGGTGACTTTAATATGCCCCGGATAATCGAGTTCGCTCTCGATTTTCTTCGTAATGTCGCGTGCAAGTCGGAACGCTTCCGTATCATCGATCTTCTCTGGCTGTACCATAACGCGCACTTCACGACCAGCTTGAATCGCGTACGACTTCTCAACGCCTTCGAACGACTCGGAGATATCTTCAAGCTTCTCCAGTCGCTTGATGTACGTCTCAAGCGTTTCACGACGTGCTCCAGGACGCGCAGCCGACAAAGCATCAGCTGCTCCAACGAGCATTGCGATAACGGAAGTTGCCTCGCAATCGCCGTGATGGGAAGCGATACTGTTAATAACAACAGGATGCTCCTTGTATTTCTTAGCAAGCTCTACGCCAATCTCAACGTGTGAGCCTTCCACTTCGTGGTCAAGCGCTTTCCCGATGTCATGCAGCAAGCCTGCGCGCTTCGCGAGCGTAATATCCTCGCCTAGCTCGGCAGCCATCAGACCTGTCAGGTAAGCAACCTCCATGGAGTGCTTCAATACGTTCTGACCATAGCTCGTCCGATATTTCAATCGGCCCAGAATCTTGATTAGATCTGGATGCAAGCCATGCACCCCAACCTCGAAAGTAGCCTGCTCACCGTATTCACGGATACGCTCATCCACTTCTTTGCGGGATTTCTCGACCATCTCTTCGATACGGGCAGGGTGAATACGTCCGTCAGYCACAAGTTTCTCCAAAGATGTACGAGCAATTTCACGTCTAATCGGGTCAAATCCAGACAAAATGACCGCTTCCGGTGTATCGTCGATGATGAGATCGATACCGGTCAATGTTTCCAAAGCACGGATATTGCGGCCTTCGCGCCCGATAATGCGGCCTTTCATCTCTTCATTAGGCAATGTTAYGACAGATACCGTCGTCTCTGCCACATGATCCGCCGCACAGCGTTGAATAGCTAGGGAAATAATGTCGCGCGCTTTTTTGTCCGCTTCTTCCTTCGCTTGCTGCTCGATCTCTTTAATCATTTGTGCTGTCTCATGTCGTACTTCCTGTTCGACATTCGACAAAATAATTGATTTCGCATCTTCCATCGTCAGACTCGATATACGCTCAAGTTCACTGAGCTGCTGCTTATAGATGGAGTCGATCTGCTCCTGCGTTTCTTCGATCCGCTTCTCTTTGTTGGCCACAGATTCTTCTTTGCGTTCTAGCGCTTCTATTTTCTTATCCAACGACTCCTCTTTTTGGAGCAAACGTCGTTCTTGACGTTGAGCCTCATTGCGTCGTTCACGAATGTCTCTCTCGGCTTCCGAACGGAGCTTGTGGACTTCGTCTTTTGCCTCAAGTACGGTTTCCTTTTTCTGTGCCTCCGCTTCCTTCTTCGCGTTTTCCACGATTTGGACTGCGGCTTGCTCGGCACTCGAAATTTTAGCCTCTGCAATCGACTTTCGAATAAAATAACCAATCACAAAGAATATTGCGCCAACAAAGAGACAGATCAAGATCCAATATGCATTATGCATCTTGTTCACCTCCTTGTTGCACACCAAGCTTGCGCTTGGGATGATATTAGGTTTTCAATCGGTTTCCAAACCGTTTCTCATCTACCATTTTGACGAAAATAATCGTTTCGAATCAACTTTTGGAAGGAAAATTGATTCAAATAGAAGGAATACATCCTCATTTTATCGTTTCGTAAAATCAATTGTCAAGCGAAAACGGCTTACAGCTTCCTTTAGTACTCCTCATCCATGTCGAAAGCATCCTCATCTTCATCGCTATCAACTGACTTCACGGCTTCTCTAGCGATGTCGCTCGGGAATCCGCGTCTCAGCAAAAAGACAATCAGCTTCTGTTTTCTCTCCTTCGGCGTGCCTTTGAGAGAACGCCATTTTTTGCCAGCAGCTGCAGTTGCGGATGCTAACTCCGCTTCTCCATTCAGCGTACGCAGCGCTTCTCCGGCCAGCTCTTGCGAGATGCCATGCTGCTGCAGCTCCTGCTTAATCCAATGTCTGCCTTTTAGACCGCTCTTCAACCGCTGAGCAGCGAATTGAAGCGCATATTGTTCATCATCCACAATATGCTCGCTTTCTAAACGGTCGAGCGCATAACGAATATTCATTTCCTCGAATTGCTTCCTTAATAAATACTGCTCGATCTGCTTTCTCGTCCTCGGCTTTGAGCCCAAGTAATAAACCGCCAATGCATAAGCGCGATATCGCTCGTCCTCCGTTCTTATTTCTTCCAGCTCCGACTCCGAAAGCAATCGGCCCTTCATAAGACTGAACTTTATAAGGATGTCCTCATGGACGCTTAATAACGGCTCCTCTGATCCTGCGAACAGCTGGTATCTCCGTCGTTCCTTCTTGTCTTGCTTAACGGATATAATCATCCATCCATCTTCTTCCGAATGCTGCTCACCCACTGTGCTGACTACCTCCCGACAAGCTGACGTTACTGCCGCTAGGCGGTTAAGTCGCTTTTAAACGAAGCTTCGCCGCCCCTTACGGGACGGCGAAGCGACATTAGCTATAAGTTCATCCTGCCTGTTGCAGCTCTATTCCAGATCTTCGAATTCGTCTTCTTCTTGCGGCTCTTGGTTAAAGTTTGCTTGCTGCGCCGTAGCCGATAGATTGCTCTCATCACGAATCTTCTTCTCGATGACAGCAGAAATGTCCTTATGGTCCTTCAAGTATTGCTTCGCGTTCTCGCGGCCTTGTCCAAGACGCTCGCCTTCATAAGAGAACCAAGCACCGCTCTTCTGAACGATATCCATCTCAACGCCGATATCGATCAATGAGCCTTCCTTCGAGATGCCCTCTCCGTACATAATATCAATCTCTGCTTGCTTGAACGGAGGTGCAACTTTGTTCTTCACGACCTTGATACGCGTACGGTTACCGACCATATCATTACCTTGCTTAAGCGTCTCAACGCGGCGTACATCAAGACGTACGCTGGAGTAGAACTTCAATGCGCGTCCGCCCGGTGTTGTCTCCGGATTGCCGAACATAACGCCAACCTTCTCACGAAGTTGGTTAATGAAGATCGCGATCGTCTTCGACTTCGAAATCGCGCCGGACAGCTTACGTAGCGCTTGCGACATCAAACGTGCCTGAAGACCAACGTGCGAATCGCCCATGTCGCCTTCGATCTCAGCCTTTGGAACAAGTGCGGCAACGGAGTCAATGACGATAACGTCAACTGCGCCGCTTCGTACAAGCGCTTCAGCGATCTCGAGTGCTTGCTCGCCTGTATCCGGCTGGGAGAGCAACAGCTCATCAATGTTAACACCGAGCTTGCTAGCATAGAGCGGATCGAGTGCATGCTCCGCATCGATAAAAGCAGCTTGTCCGCCAATACGTTGTACTTCTGCAATAGCATGAAGAGCAACTGTCGTCTTACCGGACGATTCAGGTCCATATACTTCAATAACACGACCACGAGGTAAGCCCCCGATTCCAAGCGCAATATCTAGAGCAAGCGAACCGCTAGGAACGGTCTCTACTTGCATGTGTGTAGATTCACCTAATTTCATGATAGAACCTTTACCAAATTGTTTCTCGATTTGGCGTAAAGCCATCTCTAACGCAGCGCGACGGTCCGACAAGAAACTCACATCCTTCATCGTTTATAATTGTATGATACCTTACTTGTGACTGCTTGCCAAGCATTTTTTTCGAACATACATTCGCTTTTTTTCTAGATGCGCATGCCAGAGGACAATAAAAAAACCGCAGCAAAGTATTCTTCGCCACGGTTCTTCCGATAACTACTTCCGATTATAGATCTGCCTTCGACAAAAGACAAGCTTTTTTTCAGCATCAGTGTTTGCCAGTAAAAAGATCGGCTGCTTGGCTTCTTCGTTACAACCCGCACCCAATCACTGCTCCCGAAGAGCCTGCCAGAGCCGGTACATCGCAGCTTTCACCGCTCTTAAGCGTATCATCGCCCGATCTCCGCTTAGGTTCGTCGTGTGCACGAGCGTATCCTTGCCCCGTTCCGCGATCGCGAAGTAAACAAGGCCAACCGGCTTGCCCTCCGACTCGGAAGGTCCGGCAATGCCGGTCAGCGAGACGCCGAAGTCGGCATCGGCTAACTGTCTGACACGCTCAGCCATGAGAGCGGCTGTCGACTCGCTGATCGCCCCAGGAGCGCCGTCTCCTTCGAGCTGTGACATCGGAATGCCGAGCAGCCGATGCTTCATCTCGTTCGTATAGGTTACGACACCTCCCACGAACTCGCCACTGCTGCCAGGAACGTTCGTAACGAGCTCCGCGAACAATCCCCCGCTACAGCTCTCCGCGCTTGCCAGCTTGCGCCGCGAGCCTCTCAGGAGCTGTACGATAGCTTCCTCCAGCGGGATGTCATCCTGCGCATACAAATGCTCTCCGATTCTAGCTTTAATCTGATCGACGATATCGTCGATCTTCCGCTCAGCTTCAGCAAGCGTTGCCGCCTTCGTGGACACGCGTACCGCAACTTCGCCTTCCTTCGCATAAGGGGCGATAGTCGGATCGCTTTGCGCTTCAATGAGGTCGATAAGCTTCGCTTCGAGGTTCGACTCGCCAATGCCGGCGAACTTAAGCTGGCGCGAATATAGCGGCTGCTCATCAATCAGCTTCGTTCGAAGCCACGCCTCGCCAGGACCGTCGATCATCGGTTTCATCTCTTTAGGAGGGCCAGGCAGCAGCAAATAAAGCGTACCGTCTACGTCCAGGCCATTTCCGACCGCAAGGCCGGCGCTATTGTCAATCGCATCGCTGCCCTCGATCATATTCGCTTGGCGGCGATTGCTCTCGACCATATGCAGTCCCCGTGAACCGAACAGGTGCTCAATGCGCTCCATGGATGAGGAGTGGAGATATAGTCCTCTTCCCAAGTAGTCGGCCAGCACATCCTTCGTCAGATCGTCTAGTGTCGGACCAAGTCCGCCCGTGAAGACAAGCAGATCAGCGCGCGCGCGACCAATTTCGATTGCTTTCCTTAATCTTGCGGCATTGTCGCCAACAACCGTTTGATAATATACGTCGATGCCAAGCGAAGCAAGCTTTTGCGATAAATACTGCGCATTCGTATTTACAATTTGGCCAAGCAGCAGTTCTGTGCCGACCGCAATAATTTCTGCCTTCATCCGCAGCCTCTCCTTTGCTACATGCGTGAGCGTTCTAATATCCTACTATATGCAAAAGCACCCTTCCTTTAATCGGAAAGATGCTTATCGGCTATTCTACGGGAATTAATTTCTTATTCTTCACGAAGTAATCAACGCCAGAGTATACCGTTATCGCTGCTGCTATCCAGCTCGCAATGACATCGAAAGGAAAATCGATGAAGGCGAATGGGAAATTGTTAATAAGCAGCGCAATAATCATCGTAATCTGAATGGCTGTCTTCCATTTGCCCCATTTGCTGGCGGCCATTACCGAACCTTCGAGCAAAGCGACTTGTCGCAAACCCGTCACGGCAAATTCACGGCTAATGATAATGATCGCAATCAATGCGCTCAACTTGTCCATTTCAACGAGCGAGATAAGTACGGCTGCCACAAGCAGCTTGTCTGCGAGCGGATCGAGCAGCTTGCCTAGATTGGTGACAATCTTGTTCTTACGGGCAATATAACCATCAAGACCATCCGTGCTCGCCGCCACTATGAAAATAAGCGCCGCAACGATTTGATTGTATGTAATGGTGAAGTCGGCTATTGTTAGCGACCCTAGATCAACTTTCATAAGCAAAAACAACATAATAACTGGTACCAAAAAAATTCTGGCAAGCGTTATGCGGTTCGCCAGATTCATGCAATTACCTCCCCGGACATGTCAAACTCATAGGTGTGCGTAACACGTACCTTATGGATCGAACCAATTTCATGCAGCTTACAAATACTTCGAGTTCAAGTATAATACATGGTTTTCTATGTGTCAAAAACAGCCAATGCAGTTTCTTGTATCTTATAGTATGAAAAAAAACTGCAAAACCCCGCTTTGCGAACGATCGACAAAGCGAGGCTCATGGCGGCTATGTAACATTGTGCAGCTCTAGATGCAAAGTTATCGATAATTCATGAATTGCAGCTCAATCGGCAATTCCGCTCCGCGCAAAAGCGCCATAACCGCTTGAAGATCGTCGCGGCTCTTGCCCGTCACCCGAATTTGATCGCCTTGAATTTGGCTTTTTACTTTAAGCTTCGAATCGCGAATCAAAATATTAATTTTTTTGGCGACATCCTGCTCGATGCCTTGTCTTAGCTTAATCTTTTGGCGGACCGTACCGGCCGAGGCGCCTTCGATTTTGCCGTAATCCATATTTTTGATCGGGACGCCGCGCTTAACCATCTTGGACAACAAGATGTCAATAACTGCCTTCAGCTTATAATCATCATCGGATCCGATAACAAGCTCTTCTTTCTCAAGCGCGATACTGCTCTTGCTGCCCTTGAAGTCGAACCTCGTCTCGATCTCTTTCTCGGCTTGCGATATCGCATTAACAAGCTCCGCCATATCAACCTTTGATACAATGTCAAATGAACTTTCTGAACTCAACCACAATCTCTCCTCTCGTACTTCTATTCAGATGTTACGGAGTCCGGCTCGTTGCCCGCTCCGCCAGTTTCTCCTGTATCGCTCGTATCGGTCGGCTGTCCCGCTGATACGATCGGATTAATTAGCAGCTTCTTCGATCCGGCACGGTCGCCGTCAGGAACAGGGACGCCGTCAACCGTAATTTCCGTGAGGTCAGCCCGGCCGACATTCACATACAAAGTCTGCGTTAGATCGTGCGTCTCAACCGTCCCGTCATCCGCATTGGCCGAATACAGCTTCTCGCCGCCTGCGCCGCCTACGCGAATCTCGAGCCAGCTCTTGCCGCCGCTAACCTTAATCTCCAACTTATGCGTTCCCTCAGGACCGATATCGTATTTATCCGCTTTGCCGACTTTACTGGCGAAAGTAACCGTCGTCGGAACCTGAGTCGGTTCCGGTGTTGCAGATGGCACCGGATTGTCCGTGCTTGTGCCGTTTCCTTCATTATTGTCCGTTGGAGGCTGCGAAGCATCGGTAATCGGCGTCTTCTGATCGAGCTTGTCTGCCGGATTAGGGTCACGATTAATGACAAACATCCACACCACAACAAAAATAAGGATTAGAAAACACCACATCATTACGTTAAAGCCGATTTTCCCCATACGCTCCGACGATTGCGACTTCACTCTGCGAGGCGCCCGTACAGGAATCGGTTCTGCGGATTGTTCCTTCTGGGCTGCAGGCACCTCATGCTGATAGAGCCGCAGCACTTCGTCGGGATCAAGTCCGACCGCTTCGGAGTAGTTTTTCACGAATGCCCTTACGTAGAAGCTGCCTGGCAGAATGCTATGATCTCCGCTTTCAATCGCTTCCAAATAACGTTTGCGAATCTTCGTAGTCTCTTGAATATCATCCAACGACAACCCTCGCTGCTCCCTCGCTTTGCGAAGCAACGCGCCCAAATCAGACATTGAAATACCTCCTTCCTACCCTGCTTTAGAAGTCGTCTGTATAATTTGCGGTAAATTTCTCATAAGAAATCTCTTCATCAGGAGAATTGCGCAATTCAACAATAATATCGAAGTGGCTGTAATCGTAATGGGACTCCTTAATGAAAATGTCCGGATGCTCAATGACCTTCGTCGAAGGCATGGCCATAATCTCTTGAAGCAGCGCATGATGCTTCTCGTTGGAACGAATCGTGCTTACGATACCATCGATAATATAAATATTGTTTGGCCCCATCTCGTCCTCAGACAACTGGCTGCGAACCGTCTGCCTAAGCAGCGTCGAGGATACGAAGGTCCAACGTTTATTGGAGCATACGCTACCCGCAATGATCGATTCGGTCTTGCCGACACGCGGCATGCCGCGCAGCCCGATCACTTGATTGCCGTCGCGCTTGAACACTTCGCCAAGGAAGTCAACCAATATGCCAAGCTCGTCTCTCGTGAATCGGAACGTCTTGCGGTCATCGGAATCTCGCTCGATATATCTACCGTGACGAACGGCCAATATATCGACAATCGTAGGCGTTCTAAGCTTGTTGACCGTAATGTTGTCAACCTTCTGCAGCATTTTGCCTAGCAGCTCGATCTTCTCATCGTCGTCCGTCTGCAGCAGCATGCCGCGCGTACGATCCTCGACGCCGTTAATCGTCATAATGTTTACTTCGAGCATCCCGAGCAAGGAAGCGATGTCTCCGAGCAAGCCCGGACGGTTTTTATGTATTTTGTACTCCATATACCACTGTTTTTTTTCCATTGCCTGCTGTCACCGTCCTAAATTTGAACATAATCGTAATGGTTGTGCGGAAAATTATACGTCATAAAGCATTATTCTACAATTTTCATCACAATCCTGCAACCTCACATGAAACATTGCAGAAAAGCCTCCATTTCGGAGGCTCCTCTGCTGTTTCACTTTGATTGCGACGATTACGGTCGCTTAGGACGCAGTTTGCGGCCTAAGACTTCTGGACGAGCTTCACCATCAGGCTGGCGAGAGCCTTGCGCTCTCCCTCATCGCCTGCATCCCAAAGCTGCTTCAGAAGACGTTCTTCCTCGTTCTTGGGATCGACCTTCTCATCCAGAAATGAACCGATCTCGAATGCTAAGCTCGCAATCGTCTCCTCGGTCATCCCCATCTTCTTAGCATGCGATACGCGATCAGCCAAGAAATGCTTCCATGTAGCAAAGTTAGTTAGGACGGTTGACATGACTCTTCGCCTCCTGTGGGTGTGGAAAAGAATAAGCAACAGTCCTTATGATGCGATATTGAGGTCTTGATTATTCAACAAACGGAGATTTCACAACATTGGATGCTTGTCCTAAGTATGCCATCCACCGTTCGGGCTAATAATTTGACCTGTTATATACGATGATTCCGGCAACGATAAGAAGTAGACGAGCGAGGCAATCTCTTCAGGCGACCCGAATCGTCCGACCGGAATTTCCTGCTGCAGCGCAGCCTTCTCTTCCTCGTTGAAGCTGTCCATCATGACCGTATCAACAGCTCCCGGCGCAACCGCGTTCACCGTCACCCCAGAGGGCGCCAGCTCCTTAGCCAGCGCCTTCGTGAATGCATTCATGCCGCCCTTGGTCGTCGAGTATAGAACCTCGCAGGAGGCGCCTGAGATGCCCCAAATGGACGACACGTTAATAATACGGCCGAAACGCTCCGCAATCATATGAGGCATGAATAGCTGCGAGCATAGAAACATGCCTTTCAAATTAACAGCCATGACGTCGTCCCAGTCTTGCTCGGTCACATCCATTAACATGCCGTAATGCGATATGCCTCCGTTATTAACCAAAATATCAGGCAGCATATGATGGCTTTTCAGCTTGTCGCGCATCCGCTCAAGCTGTTCTTTGGAGCGCAGGTCGGCGGAGATGGTCAATACATTTGCGCCTAACGCCATGCATGTGCGAGCCGTTTCGTTAGCTGCTTCATGCGAATGCAAATAATGAATGACAATGTTGACGCCCTCCGCGGCGAATCGTTTGGCGATGGCCGCCCCGATGCCGCGGCTTCCCCCGGTAATCAAAACCGTCATTTGCTGCAAAGTCTTCACTCCGCAGGCGATTGTACGATCGACACGGACATTTGATTAAAGTCGAAATGCCCGCGAAGACGTTCATTAATTTGATCTAGTGTGCAGCTTTCGTAGAATGCCAGCACATCGAACATATCGCTGTCGCGGAAGCGGTATCTCGTAAACTCGCCGGCAATCGCTTCTGGGGAATTAAGCATCCGGAGATATCCGCCGATTTTTTTGCGTTTGGATCGCTCGAACGCCGCAGGCTCGATACCGGACTCCAGTAGCGCTTCCACTGCTTGCTTGATCTGAGCAATCAGTTCATCCGGCTTCGGCGTATCGCCGCCGACAACCGAGAATGAATAACCGCTGCTTGAATTGAATTCATGTCCGAAAGAATCGGAGATCAAGTCTTGCTCATACAGGCTCTGATAGAGCTTCGAGCTTGGGCCGATCAGCGCGTCAAGCATAAGCTTCGTTTCGACCTCTTGACGGAGCAGCGCTTCGCCTTCGAGACCAACCTCCTTCTCCTTAAAGCCGATCATCACTTTCGGAAGCGAGACAGGAAGCTCGGATACTTTACGCGTTATTTTGACCGAAGAAGGCTCATCGTCAAAGAAGCGCCGTATTTCGCCTTGCGGCCTGAACGTCTTGCTGTTTTGGTTAGCTCGCACGAGATCAAACACTTCATCGGCCTTGACGCCGCCAACCACGAACAGTAGCATGTTGGACGGGTGATAAAACGTTTCGTAACAGCGATACAGCGTTTCCTTGTCGATCTGGTAGATGGACTCGACCGTGCCGGCAATATCGATATGCACGGGATGATTGTGATACAAGGCGTCAATCAAGCCGAAGTATACTCGCCAGTCGGCGTTATCCCTGTACATGTTGATTTCCTGCTCGATGATGCCTTTTTCCTTATCGACATTCGTATCAGTGAAATAAGGATTTTGGACAAAATTAATGAGCGTCTCCAGATTGGCATTAATCTGTTCGGTTGCGGAGAACAAATAGACGGTCCGATCGAAGCTCGTAAAGGCGTTTGCCGAAGCGCCCTGTGCGGCGAATACGGCAAAGATGTCGCCGGTCGGCTCTTCGAACATTTTGTGCTCCAGGAAGTGCGCAATACCGTCCGGTACTTTCACAGGTTCTTCGGTGCCAACCGCAAAGTTGTTGTCGATCGAGCCGTATTTCGTCGAGAAAGTGGCATACGTCTTCTGGAAGCCTTCCTTCGGCAACACAATCACTTCCAGGCCGTTATCCAAAATTTCGCGATAAAGCGTCTCCTGTACATTCGGATAGTTCAACGTTTCCACGCTATTATGCCTCCTTTCRATCGCGCAAGAAGTAGACGGTATCAAGCTGTACGCGGTTCGCTACGCGCACGATGTCCTCAGCCGTAACCGCTTGAACCTGCTCCAGCAGTTGCTTCGCGCTGCGTTCATTGCCTGTCAGCACACCGTTGAAGTCGTAAGCGATCATTTCGTAAGCCGAGTCTTGCAATTCGCGCAAATGATTCGCAATCATCGCTTTCGTCTGATCGAGCTCCAGCTCTGAAATTTGGCCTTGGCGCAGCGATTCAAGCTGTTCCTTTATTATGGTAACGGCTTTTTCGTAGTTTTTGATTTCGATGCCTGACTGAATCGTGCAAATGCCCTTATGACCATCGAGACGGGAAGCTGCGTAATAGGCAAGACTTTCTTTCTCGCGCACGTTAAGGAATAACTTCGAATGCGGGTAGCCGCCAAGAATCCCGTTATACATAAGCGCTGCAGGGTAATCGTCGTCTGCGTAGCCTACGCCTGTGCGAAGACCCATATTAAGCTTGCCTTGGTTAACGTCCATTTTGTCGATGACAGTCTTAACTTCGCTTACTTGATGCTTAACATCCGGCAAGCTATAGCCTGCAGGTGTGCCAGGCTTCAACTGGAATGCCTTTGCGACAAGCTGAGTCACTTCCTCCAGTGTCGTATCGCCTACGACATACAAATCAAGCGCTGCTTGCTCCAGCCAGTGCTCATAGCGTTCCAAGAGCGATGTCGGCGTGATCTCGTTAATCTCCTCAAGCTTGCCGAGCGGATGAAGCCTATAAGGCTCATCCTTGCACATTTCCTCGAGACAGCGCTCAGCCGCATAACGAATCTTATCGTTGACGATAGACTCGAGCCGCTTGCGAAGGGTCTCCTTCTCGGCATCTACATATTTGGCTCTGAACGCCTCCTTCTCCTTCGCAGGATCAGTGAACACTTCGCCAAGGAATGTGATCGATTCGTCTAGAAGCGGAACGTCGCTCGAGACAAATTGATCGTTAATCACATCGAGACGGAATTGCACGATCTGTGCATCGCCTCGCTTATATACATCAAAACCGAAGCCTGCGCCATACAAGTCGTCAAGCCGTTCACGGAACGCAATCGTCTCCGGCGTGCTTGCTGTGCCTCTGCGCAGCACGAACGGAATAAGAGCTACAGGCGTTACGTTATCTTCCTCAAGCGGAAGTCCTGCAAATAACGATATAGCAAACGTCTTGAATCGTTTCGTCGGCAATACATGAAGCCGAATACGCTCCAACTGCCCTCTCTCGAATTGGGTCACTAAAGGTTAGCTCCTTTCGCTCTTACAGTTATGTAAACACGTAGACCGATTTTAAACATAATCTATTCCAAATGACCATCTGCTATACCATTCTACCCTATAAGAAATGGAAGAAGCAACCGACGCTGCGCATGGCAGTAGCGGCTGCTTCCTCTCTTTGTTGCGATGTAGATTACATGCAAAATATGTGTTTGCCAATCGTCTTGATTTGCGTTCGCGTCCATATCCATTTCGATGTAGCCGTGACCGGATTGAAGTAGTAGAGACAACCGCCGGATGGGTCCCAGCCGTTAATCGCATCCTCTACTGCATCTTTGGCACGTTCGTTCGGCGTTAAGTAAATTTGGCCGTCTGCAACTGCAGTGAAAGCGCCAGGTTGGAATATGACGCMGTAGATCGTATTCGGAAAGCTCTCTGATTTCAGACGATTCAGGATGACAGCCGCAACTGCAACTTGGCCTTCATAAGGCTCGCCGCGCGCTTCTCCATATACGGCATTCGCCATAATCTTCAGATCGTTATCGGTCAAGCCAAGCCGATTCGATTGACCGATCGAAGTAGAATCGCCGGTTGCCGTCTCATTGCTCGCCCCGCTGCCGCCGCCTGTTGAAGGCGAATCCGCAGCAGTCGGCTTCCACGACTTGGTTGCTTCCCAGAGCTTCAGCTTCGTCTTGCTGCCTACGACCCCGTCTGACTTAAGTCCGAACTTCCATTGAAACCACGTTACTGCATTTTTGGTCGTTGTACCGAATTGCCCGTCGATCTTGCCATTATAATAGCCCAAATATTTCAATCGACCTTGCAACTCGTATACATCCGAGCCTGAGGAGCCCACCTTGAGTATTGCGCTGCTAAATGTTTCGGCTGCTTCATTCGAATAGCTTCGCAGCAAGGAGAAAGTGCCGAACAAGATCAGCACAATGACCGAGGTCACCACAATCAAACGGTTTTTCATGAAGGGATCTGCCTTTCTCTTGCAAGTTAGTTCGCTGAAGTGAGCGTTACCTAACCTTATTATGAGAAAGTAATCCTGCTTCTATGCACCTCTGCCAGCTTATCCAATACAAGACAGCTTACGACCCCGTTTTGCCTGCTTGGAATTGCTCCATCGTCATTAACACTTCACGCGGCTTGCTGCCTTCATAAGGTCCGACGATCGACTTCGCTTCCATCTGATCGATTAACCTCGCAGCTCTCGTGTAGCCGATTCGCATCCGTCGCTGCAGCAGCGAAACGGAAGCTTGCTTCGCTTCCAATACGATTTGCACAGCTTGATCGTACAGCTCGTCGAGCTGCATGTCATCGCTCGATGTGTCGTCATCGATCTCAGGAACGAGGTCTTCCTTGTACTCCGCTTCCGCTTGTCCTCTGGCGTAATTGACAAGCACCTCGACCTCTTGGTCGGAAAGGAAAGCGCCTTGCACGCGTATCGGCTTCGACATGCCGACTGGCAAGAACAACATGTCGCCGCGTCCAAGCAGCTTCTCCGCGCCGACCATATCGAGGATGGTACGCGAATCCACCTGCGAAGAAACGCCGAATGCGATACGGGAAGGTATATTCGCCTTTATGACGCCGGTAATGACATCAACTGAAGGCCTTTGCGTCGCAATAATCAAGTGGATGCCGGCAGCGCGCGCCATCTGAGCAAGACGCGCGATTGAATCCTCTACATCATTCGCTGCAACCATCATTAAATCAGCCAGCTCGTCTACGATAACGACTATGTACGGCAATACAGCGGACGGGTTGTCCGCCACTAAGTTGTTGTAACCTTCGATGTTGCGCGTCGCTGACTTGGAGAATAGCTCATATCGCTTCTCCATCTCAACAACAATCTTCTTAAGCGCCAGCGAAGCTCTGCGCGGATCGGTAACGACTGGCGCAAGCAAATGCGGAATCCCATTGTACACGTTAAGCTCAACCATCTTAGGGTCAATCATAAGAAACTTTACTTCGTCCGGCGTTGCTTTGTACAAGATGCTCGTAATGATGCCATTGATACATACGGACTTGCCTGATCCCGTTGCCCCTGCAACGAGCAGATGGGGCATCTTCGCCAAGTTGCCGATGATAGGCTGTCCAGATATATCTCGTCCGAATGCAATGGATAGTCTTGAAGTTGCATTTTGGAACGGGACGGTCTCCATGACCTCGCGCATCGTTACGACCGACACTTCCATATTCGGCACTTCAATACCGATTGCCGACTTTCCGGGAATCGGCGCTTCCATCCGAATATCCTTAGCTGCAAGAGCAAGCGCAATGTCATCCGTCAAGCTGACGATACGACTTACCTTCACGCCTGTAGCAGGCTGCACCTCGTAGCGTGTTACAGCTGGTCCGCGAACTACGTCAAGCACGGTTGCTTTGACACCGAAGCTTTCCAGCGTCGCCTCCAGCTTGCGCTTCGAATCGTATTTATCGGTAGCATCAGCTCCCTTACCTATGGAGCTTGGCTTTGTCAGCAGCGAGAATGGCGGCAGCAAGTATGGCTTCTCTACCGGTCTTTCCTCCGCTATCGGTCTGCGGGGCGCATGCTCATCGCCGCTCACAGATACAACAAGAGCTTCCGATGTTTCGACCGAGCCTATACTTGTACTTGCGCCTATAACATCGCTAGGAACAGCTGATCCTTCTCGAAGCACAACATCGTCTTCGTTCGTGTCATCGCTTGAATCTGCACTTCCATTAGGCTCCTGCTGCCATGGCAGCGGTTCTTCAACTGCTTGCGGCCATTCGCCGCGGCCAGCCTCTTCATGACGTTCAGGTTCAGACTCGATTACGACTRGAGTATGATTAATCGTCTCGCTTTGCTCCCAAGGAGCAAGGTCGGCATCCGGCTCTACTGCGTCTCCCGCTTCACCGGACTTCTCCCATGGCTGCTCGTTATTGTCCGACTGCCAAGACGGCTTGCTACCGGAAAGACGTGTATCGTCCTCCGGCTCGAAGATCCATTCGTCCGATGACTCATCCTTATCGACATGCGCCTCTTGTGATTGTTCTTGCCTCCATGAGAAGAACAAAGATTTTTTCTTCTTCGGCTTCACGATTTCATAATCAGCGTATTCATCATCGTCGTCAATTGTCTGATCGTCATCACCGTTTACGGCGACCGGACCGTTAGCTGCAGCTGCTGCCGCACGGAGCGAGGATCGTTTTGCCCATTTGGCCATCAGCAGCTTAATCATATTGCCTGCCCGTTTCTGAATAATGCGGCCAAGCTCGACATACGATTTGCCGGTCATCAGCATGATCGAGATTGCGAACATGACGAGTAGGATGAGCACAGATCCGTAGTAACCGAATAATGAGAACAGCATCGAATATTGCAGTGCCCCAACATACCCGCCGCTAATTGCCCTATCTTTAATCGGTGCATCGGGTTCAGCCGCAACTTCAGCATCAGGAGCCGATAGCAATCCCATTCGGATATCCGTACTTAATTGAGTCAAAATAAGACTTCCCGACAGCTCCGTCGTCGGGCGAAGCTTCTTATCGATCTCCGTTACCGAGCTCCACAAGGTCAATGCCAACACCAAGATAAACAAGCCCGTCTTCCGATTCGACCATCCTTTCGGCCATATCCGTTTCACCATCACGTATAGACCGACGTATATGCCGATTAGAGCAAGCACGAAATAGAACTTGCCAAGTATAAGTCCGAATAGTTTAGATAATGATCGCCCGACAGTTGCTTCGCCTGACAACGCGATGATGGAAATCGTTATAAGCAAAATGCCGTAAACCTCATATTTTAGTTGAGCTGCTATCGATTTTTTACGTTTTCTTCTCTTCGCCAATTCCGTCACCTCTAGTAAAACATTATACCATAGGTGGGGAAATGGTCTCATAGGAACATTTCCCC
>NZ_JBFRGE010000033.1:0-68622 GCF_052115185.1 Paenibacillus sp. 2TAB19
GGACGGATTCGATGCAACGGGGTTCCTGAATAAGGCGATCGAAACTCGAATCCGTCCGTTAGTTTGTGCCATCCTGCGGTAAGCCATTGGTAGCCAAGCACGATTCTTATTACGGTTATGATGGCAGCGGCCCATTTGTTTTCTCTCCAAAAGTTCATCATCATGATAGAACACTCCTGTCTTTGTATTTAATAGGGTTATCGAACGAATAATTGTGATGCGGATGCTCTGGAGTACTTCGTTTCCATCGCTCTCACCTTCTTCTGTGATTTAATAGTTCAAGCATAAACCGTTTTGAATGGGATGTATGTGATCTATTTCACAATCTCATTTTTTTATCTAGCAGAAGAGCGACAATTGGTTTTTTGATCGAAGTGCGGACCTTAAAGACCTTAATTCAGGTTTTCCCCTCCGATTCCCGCCTTATCGGACTCAGCGGACTCTAACAGAGACAATCAGCACGAGTTTGTTGGGCAAAGGAGCCCTTTAAAGTCACCTCGGTCCGCAACCACGCAATAGGATTGAAATTTGGCTTAATAGTGTCGCTTGAGTCCATAACGGATGAAGGCTGATATGGCATCAGCCTATCGTGCTTGACTGAAGCGCTATATCTAAAGTAAATTGAACAAAATCGATATGAAATCAGAGCGGAGAATGATGATGAGCAATTATATAATTGGCATTGACCTTGGCGGAACGAATATCAAGTCTGCGATTTTCGACTCGGTGTTTCAGACGTTGCATGAAAGAAGCGACCCTACGGAAGCGGCCGAAGGACCTGACCACGTGTTGAACAGAATGAAAGATATCATTCAACAGATGCTCACGGACGAAGGAATCGATCATGCATCCATAAAGTGCATGGGTATGGGGATTCCCGGTTTACTAAACCCAGATGAGGGTCTCTCTATATTTTCGCCTAACTTTCCGGGGTGGGAAAATATTCATGTCGTTGATTTTATGAAACGTTATTTTGATTTCCCTGTATTCATCGACAATGATGTGCGGGTTAATCTATATGGCGAGTGGCTGTTTGGCGCGGGTATCGGTTACAGGAACGCAGTGTTGATCACATTAGGCACCGGGTTAGGATCGGGTATTATCAACGATGGTAAGGTGGTCTATGGCACAACGTCCAGCGCGGGCGAAATCGGGCATATGAATATGTACCGGGAAGGACGTCCTTGCCGCTGCGGAAGCTCAGGCTGCCTGGGCAGATACGTGTCCGCGATCGGGATGGTTCGAACGTTAACGGAGAAGCTTGAGGAAGGAAGAACGAGTATCTTAACGGAATGGACGAAAAATGATCCTTCGGCTATTACGGCTCGCATGATTTCCGACGCTTATGATCAAGGTGATTCGCTAGCGATTGAGGTCATGCATGAAACGGGGGAAATTCTCGGGTTTGGTCTTGGAAATGTGATCAACCTGTTGAATCCCGAAATTATTATTGTTGGCGGCGGGATGTCGGCTGCCGGCGATCGCTTGCTCTCTCCGGTACGTGAGACCGTTGCGAAACATGCTTTGAAGTTGTCTTCCAGCGAATGCAAGATCGAACAAGCGAAGCTGGGCGGACAAGCCGGCGTGRTCGGTGCGGCTGCGTACGCGAACAGCAAGCTGTCATAACGTGCAACGCTCCATATCCTTTAGTCGAGCTTCGTGACCGGCTCCGACACTTCTCTGCGCAGCAGCGCAATCTCATGCTTGTACGGGGCGTCTTTATATTTGATCTTGCCAATCGAAGGCGTCTCAAGAAGCTTCGGCAAGTGCTTCATCTGCGGATGATGCACAATATAGTCCAAAGCTTTAAGGCCAATGTGGCCGTGACCGATATTTTCATGGCGGTCTTTGCCTGAGCCCCGCTCGTTCTTGGAGTCATTGACATGAATCACTTTGAGCTTATCGAGCCCTATGATTCGGTCGAATTCATTCAGAACGCCGTCGAAGTCGTGAACGATATCGTAGCCGGCATCATGGATATGGCATGTATCGAGACAGACGGACAGCCGCTCATTGTGGCGGACGCCTTCAATAATCATCGCAAGCTCTTCGAAAGTCCGGCCGATCTCAGAGCCTTTGCCTGCCATCGTTTCCAGCGATACTTGTACATGCCGATGACGTTCCTCCGATAATACTTCGTTTAACCCCTCAATAATTCGTTTGATGCCTGCTTCTGGACCTGCACCGATATGCGCGCCCGGATGAAGCACGAGCTGCTCCGAACCTAGCGCCGCCGTGCGCTCTATTTCATCCCTAAGAAATGAAATACTATGATTGAATACTTGATCTTTACGCGTATTCGCCAGATTAATGAGGAAGGGAGCATGCACGACAATGTTCGAGATTCCATGCTCTTTCATATGGGCGTGGCCAGCCTCAATGTTGTAGGCCTCGATTGCTTTGCGCCGCGTATTCTGCGGAGCGCCTGTATAGATTAGGAAGGTTGAAGCGCCGTATGAGGCTGCTTCCTCGCTCGCTTGGAGAAGCATCCCCTTCCCGCCCATGGAAACATGGGAACCGATTAATAACATCAGACCTTCACCTCCCATCGATCAATAGAATCTATTGTTGCACGGCTGAAGCCGATTATTCAAAGGTAAATTCWATTGATACAAAAATAATATTTTAATTCAACATTATTGATATAAATGACGTTATCATATAAAATAATTGTAATTAATCATAAATAAGGAGGTGTCAAACTATAATGCTGGAGTTAAGCTTTCAAGATCCAGATAAGCTTGTCCAAGTTTCGCATGCGTTATCTACCCGGGCTCGCGTCGATATGCTTCGGCTTCTCAGTACAAGGAATATGAATGTGGTTGAAATTGCAGAGACGCTTAAGCTGCCGGTATCTACCGTCGCCAATAACGTTAAAGTGCTGGAGGCAGCCAAGCTGATCAATACCGAGCTGCTGCCGGCATCGCGCGGAGCCATGAAGGTGTGCAGCCGCAATTATGACGACATTCACATCGCCTTCAACGTGGAGAAGACCATTCCAAGAGGGGCGCTTCTCATCTACGAGATGGAAATGCCAATCGGCCACTACAGCGACTGCGAGGTTCATCCAACCTGCGGCATGGCTAACGTCGACGGGATGATCGTTCGGGAGGACGAGCCGGCAAGCTTCTATCACCCGAAGCATATCGGAGCGCAGATCATTTGGCTTCGCAAAGGGTATTTGGAATATTTGATGCCGATGGAAGTTCCACCGGAAGCGCGGATTGACGCTTTGGAACTATCGATGGAACTATGCTCGGAAGCGCCTAACTACGATAATAACTGGCCTTCGGATATTACGTTATGGATCAATGGCGTTGAGATCGGTACCTGGACGAGTCCAGGCGACTTCGGTGATCGACGCGGCAAGATGACGCCTTCTTGGTGGCCCGACTGGTGCACGCAATACGGATTGCTCAAAAATTGGCGAATCGACAGGAATGGCGCATCACTGGATATGCAAAAAATTTCCGACATCACGATCAGCGACTTAAAGCTGATGCAGCGTCCTAATATTAGGCTTCGGCTCGGTGTGAAGTCTGATGCCGTTCACCAAGGCGGCATGAACTTATTCGGCAAACAATTTGGTGATTACGAGCAGGATATTGTCGTTAAAGTGTATTATGCGGCAGATCAAGACGAAACGAAAGACCTTTAATTACAGATTCCTTGTAATTGAAGGTCTTTTTTCTTTTATTTAATTACATAAATTTGGTTTGAAACCGTTGACAAAATAGTTAATGGGGGATAATATGGGTTTATGGTACAAAATTATTGTAATAAAGTGAGGAAAAAGTTTTGTGCCTGAAAAATGATTTTAAATCATAGGGGAGGCTAAACATGAAAAAGGGTTATGTTTTGACTTTGGCCACGCTGCTGACAGCTTCGCTGGTGCTTAGTGCGTGCGGGAGCAACAACGGCGGCAACAACGGTGGAAATAACGGGGGCAATGCTTCGGAGAACAATGGAAGCGCTTCAACAGGGGATTCCAGCGGAAGCAAGGTGACGTTGTCCTTCTGGACATTGTTCAGCGGCGGCGACGGCGACAACATGCAGAAACTAATCGATGATTTCAACAAAAGCCATCCCGACATTCAAGTGAAAAACACCAAGCTTGAGTGGGGCGAATACTACACGAAGCTAATTACGGCTGTYGGCAACGGCAACGGTCCGGATGTCGGCATCTCTCATACATCACGCCTGCCTGACCTGATTAATCAAGGGGTTGTTTCCGAGCTGGATGAAGTGGCGGAAACCGCTAGCGTTGATTGGGGCACATACAACCAGAATTTGCTTAATGCAGCAGTAGTAGACGGCAAGCATTACGCAGTGCCGATCGATACGCATCCATTCATTATGTACTATAACAAGAAGCTGTTGAAGGATGCCGGTCTGCTCGGCGATGACGGCAAGCCTGTGTTGGAGCAATCCGCTGACGGCTTCGTCTCGTTCCTCGATACGCTGAAGCAGAAGCTTCYGGCTAACGTTACGCCGTTCGCGTTGTCGAACAGCAACGACGACCCGTTCCGTCTATGGTGGGCGCTGTATCACCAATTGGGCGGCAATGACGTCGTATCCGACGATCTTGCAACAGCTGCGCTTGACACGGAGAAAGGCGCGAAAGCTGCCGAGTATCTCCAGAACATCTATACCAAAGGTTATATCAAGAAAAACGATCCGGACTTCTACAAAAACTTCCAAAGCGGCACGGCTGCCATTATGATGACAGGCGTATGGGCAACCGGAACTTGGGAATCGACTGAAGGCCTTGATTTCGGCGCTATGCCGATTCCGAAGATTTTCGACCAAGAGGCGACTTGGGGCGATTCGCACACGATTATTCTTCCGGTTACGAAGAAGGAAGATCCGGAGAAACGCAAAGCGGCTATCATCTTCGCGGACTGGGTTGCCGAGAACGGCCAAGTATGGGCGAAAGCGGGACATATTCCTTCGAAGCCTTCCGTATTCGAGAAGCAAGAGTTCAAAGATCTGCCAAACCGCGCCGATTACGCGTCCGTTGCCGACACAGTTAAGTTCAGCAAGCCGTCGACGAAAAACTGGACGATTCGCGACAACGCTTTGTTCAAATTCCTCAACGAGGTATGGGCTAGCAAAATGACGCCGGCTGACGCAATGACTAAGATGCAGGACGCCATTCAGAAAGTGCTCAGCGAATAGGTTCATAATGCAAGGGCATTGGCAGGCTTTCGGCTATGAGCCGGAAGCTTGCCGATCCATTCTTGATGAGGTGAGGCGCATATATGAGAATAAGCAAGCTTAGAGCGGATATGCTCGCATTATTGTTTTTGCTCCCCTTCTTGATCGTCTATGTGCTTTACACCATTTGGCCGATGATTAAGGGCGTCGAGATGACGTTCTATAAATGGACGCTTATTAAGAAGATGTCGTATATCGGATTGGACAATTACAAGAAGCTGCTTCAAGACCATGAGGTCTGGGCTGCCATTGGGCATTCTTTCACATTTGTCATTATTACGACGCCGACGATGCTGGTGCTGGCGATAGTGCTGGCATTGATCGCTAACCGCAGATCGAGGCTTCAGAAGCTTTATCGAAGCGTGTTTTTTATTCCGAGCGTGCTTTCGGTTGCCGTAGCTTCCTTCCTGGGGCTATTTATTTTTCAGCCGTATATGGGATTTATTAATACTTTTCTTCACTTGTTTGGTCTGCTTCCGCAGGGCACCGAAATATTTTGGTTATCGGAAAAATGGTTATCCTGGATTGCGGTCGCCGTTATTACGCTTTGGTGGACGGTTGGCTTTAACTTCATTCTTTATTTGTCGGCCATGCAGGAAATTCCCGATGAGCTATATGAGGCAGCCCGCCTCGACGGCGCGAATGATTGGCAAGTGTTCTGGCGCATTACGCTGCCGCATTTGAGCCCGATTACAAAGACGATAACGATGCTGCAAATTATAAGCTCCTTCAAGGTTTTCCTCCAAATTTACATTATTACCGGAGGCGGGCCGCTCGATCAGACAAGGCCGATCATTCAGCTCATCTATCAGACGGGCTTCCGTAAAAACGATCTCGGCTACGCCGCGACGATGTCGTACGTCGTGTTCATCATCCTGCTTGTTCTATCTGCCATTCAATACTGGATTAACAATCGGAAAGGAGAGCAAGCGTAATGAAATGGATCTATCGCTTATTATCGCTTGTCGTCGCTTTCTTCTTCCTTGCGCCGATTGTCTGGATGATGGTGGTGTCCGTGAAGAAAGAGGGAATGAAAATTGTATCGTTGATCGACTGGTTCACGCCTCCGTATTCGTTCGCCGTATACGATGAGATATTGTCGACGACGAAGCTGACGAACTGGACGCTTAACAGCTTCATGATCGCCGTCTGCGTGACGATTCTGACGGTGGCGTTTGCGGCATTGGCCGGCTTTGCCTTATCGAAGCTTCCCTTCCGCTATCGTTCGTTTATCTTCTTCTTCATACTTGCGGGCTTGCTCGTTCCAGGGGAGGCTACCATTATCCCCCTTTATCAAGTAGCGAAGGACATGGGCATTCTCAACAGCTATCAAGGCTTAATCCTGCCGATGCTTGCATCGCCCGTGGCGGTTATCGTGCTGAAGAGCTTCTTTGACGGCATTCCGAAGGATCTGCTGGAAAGCGTGCAGATCGATGGCGGCGGGGTATGGCGCATATTCTGGTCTATTGTCCTTCCGCTTACACGGCCGGCTCTCGCCTMGATGCTCATCTTGACGTTCATCGGTTCGTGGAACAACTTCTTGTGGCCGTTCCTATCCGTAACCGACGACAACCTGTTCACGCTGCCGATGGGTATTCCAACGCTGATGAACCAATATTCGGAGGATTATGTGAAGCCGATGGTCATCAATACGGTTGCTTCGCTTCCGATCCTGCTGCTGTTCGTCATTTTCGAACGACAAATCGTGAAGGGCGTCAGCCTGTCGGGGATTAAAGGATGAGTGCAATCGGTTCGGCGGTCAAAAAACGCGAGCGGGCCATCGATATGTTCAAGGGTCTGCTCGTGCTGGGGATGGTTTATTGCCATACGCTGCAGTTTTTTAGCGATGGAGAGTTGTACCCGAACGGCCGACCTTTCATTGAAGTCATTAATTTAATAACGTTCTCGGGGTTCGTCTTCAGCTTCGGTTACGTATCGCAGCTTGCTTATTATTCGAAGCCTTTCCGCCAAGCGGCGCCTCGCATGCTGGTGGCAGCGGTCAAGACGCTTGCGGCGTTCTACGTATCGGGCATGGCGTTCCGTGTGTTTATCGACGGCAGGGAGGCTGGTTGGTCGACCTTAAAGCCGATTCTATTGATCCGAGACATGCCGGGCTGGTCTGAATTTCTTATATCTTTCACGTATCTCATGATTATTGGACTGGCGTTGTTCGTGCCGCTTCGCTGGTTGGCGTCACGAAAGGCAATCGGCTTCGGAATTAGCGGCCTGATGCTTGTATTCACGTTCATCCCGTATGGCTCGATTCATGTGATGCAGCTTGGGCCGCTAATCGGGACGCGTGATTTCGCTTCGTTTCCGGTGCTTCAATATTTGTCTTATTACATCATAGGCATCTTGTTTGCCAAACATCGCATAACGTGGGACTGGCGGGTATTCGTTGCAGCGCTGATCGCGACGGGAGGTTTCGTGTGGCGCTGGCTGTCGGTAGACGGGCAGCCGCTGCCGGAACGGTTTCCGCCCTCCGTATGGTGGATTGCCGGCCCTGCACTGCTAATGTACGGCTATTATGGATTGGCTCGTCTGATGGAGCGATATCCATTCCCCTTCACCCTGTTTGAAGCGATGGGGCGCAATGTCCTTTCGTACTTGGTGATGAGCAACGTGCTTATCTTCGCGCTTAAGAGCAGCCAGCAGCAGAAATTGCTGGTGGGCGCTGGGGAAGGTTTTTGGCTGGCCTGCGTAATCGTTGCGATCGTAACGTTCTGCGTGTGGATTATTACGAAGCCTCCGCAATCCAAGCGATCTCAGCCGTCATCTACAACTACAACAACTTAGACTGTAATCGAAAAAGGAGCAGGAGACAGAGATGAACCAACAACCACAACAGCCAAGAAACGAGTATCCGCGTCCGCAGTTCGTCCGCGAGCAATGGATGTCTTTGAATGGAACATGGGATTTCGATTTTGACGACGAGAATGCAGGAGAACGCCAAAGATGGCAGGAGGGCGGCTGCCGCTTCTCCAAGAGGATAGAGGTTCCGTTCTGTCATCAAAGCGAATTAAGCGGCTTAGCCGATACTTCGTTCCACGATATCGTGTGGTACAGCCGTACCTTTGCCGTTCCCGAAGCGTATGCAGGGCAGCGCTTGCTGCTTCACTTCGGTGCGGTCGATTATGAAGCCAGCATTTGGGTAAACGGGAAGCTCGTGGTGAAGCATGAGGGCGGACATACACCTTTTCATGCCGACATCACAGACGCCTTGATCGACGGAGAAAATACCCTTGTCGTCAAAGCGGTGGATTTCAGCAAGGATGTAACCTTGCCGAGAGGCAAGCAGTTCTGGGAGGAGAAGTCAGCTGGCATCTTCTATACACGGACGACGGGCATTTGGCAGAGCGTCTGGCTGGAGCCCGTGTCGGCGCAGCATATTAGCCGCATCCGTCTAACGCCGAACATTGATCGCAATGAGCTAAGTGTGCAAGCGTTCATCGGCGGATTCAAGGAAGGGGCGAACGTATCACTAAGAGCTACCATTACATTCGAAGGTCAGCCGATCGCACAGGACGAATTCACCGTAACGCGAGCGTCCGAATCGCGTACGTTAGCCCTCCACGACTTCAACGATCATGGACTCGGACGGTGGTGGACGCCGGATCGACCGAATCTGTACGACTTGACGCTCACGCTTGTTGTCGACGGCAAGGAGGCCGACCGGATAGCGTCGTATTTCGGCATGCGCAAAATATCAATCGAAGACGGCGTCGTGCTGCTGAACAACCGTCCTTACACGATGAAGCTGGTGCTCGATCAAGGCTATTTCCCGACAGGATTGCTTACTGCTCCAAGTGATGAGGACCTGCGCCGCGATGTTGAGCTTACGAAGGCTATGGGCTTCAACGGCGCTCGCAAGCATCAGAAGATTGAGGACCCGCGGTACCTCTATTGGGCGGACCGGCTTGGTCTACTCGTGTGGGGCGAGATGGCTAATGCCTATCATTTCTCGGAAGATTACGTCGGACGCGTTACGAGAGAGTGGCTGCAAGCCGTGGAGCGGGACTATAACCATCCGTGTATCGTGACTTGGGTGCCAATCAACGAAAGCTGGGGCGTAACGAATATATTGATCGACAACCAGCAGCAGCAGCACGCGCTCGCGATGTACCATATGACGAAGTCGCTGGATCCGACGCGGCCGGTCATATCCAATGACGGCTGGGAGCTTGTGAAGACAGATCTCGTTACCATTCATGACTATGAATGGCGCAAAGAAGTGTTGGCGGATCGTTATTCGGATACTGGCAAAGCGTTGAAGGCTCGTCCCGGCAATCGCTGGATACTTGTGCCTGGCTATGAGTATGAGGGACAGCCGCTGCTATTGACCGAGTTCGGCGGCATTTCCTTTAAGAAAAGCGGCTGGGACGGTTGGGGCTATTCCGGCGCCCAGGATGAAGATGATTTTGCCAAGCGGCTGCAGGATGTTGTTGAGGCTGCGCACCAGTCTCCTATCCTCCAAGGCTTCTGCTATACCCAGCTGACCGATGTCGAGCAGGAGATCAATGGTCTCTTGACGTATGATCGGCAGCCCAAACTACCTCTTGAGACCATCCGAAAAATCATTCAAGGGTAGGATCTCTGAGACGCTGGAAAAAGTAGAACACAAATTCGATGAATTAGTCAGCAAAGGATAGGTGGAGACAGATGAGCTTGAAGCATTATAGAAAAGAGTATCCGAGACCGCAATTCGTGCGGGAGGATTGGGACAACTTGAACGGGGAATGGGATTTCCGTTTCGATGACAACAATGTCGGCGAGCAGGAGCAATGGTTCAAGCCAGGCGATTTTGGCGGCAATATGAAAATTCAAGTTCCGTTCGTGTACGAGACGAAAGCAAGCGGTATCGAAGAGGCAGCGTTCCATCCGTATGTATGGTATCAGCGCCAGTTCAACGTTCCGACTGAGCAAAGGCAGAAGCGAGTTATGCTTCATTTCCAAGCAGTCGATTATGTGGCGAAAGTATGGGTCAACGGTCAATTTGTCGGACGGCATGAGGGCGGTTATACGGCATTTTCATTCGATATTACGCCTTACTTGCTAATAGATGCAGGAGCGAATAACCAAATCGTCGTCAAGGCGGAAGACAGCAACGATTGCACGCAGCCGAGAGGCAAGCAGCGCTGGCGGGATGAGAACTTTGGCTGCTGGTATGTGCAGACGACGGGCATCTGGCAGACTGTATGGGTAGAGTACGTGGCCGAGCAGCATTTGGAATCGGTCAAAATCACCCCAGATCTCGATACGAATTCCGTTCGGTTCGATTATCGGCTTCGTGAAGGTATTGCATCGGCCGATCTCCGGTTGACGACGACGATTAGGATGGACGGCCGACTCGTGAAGGAAACAAGCGTGACGGTGGACCGCTCGCAGTTGACGGCAAGCGTGGAATTGATCAGCGAAACGCGGGAGTGGAAGGTAGATTCATGGCGTCCGGAGCATCCGAAGCTCTATGAGGTAGAATTCATGTTGACTCAGTCGGATTCTATTGTCGACCAGGTGCATTCGTACTTCGGTCTTCGTAAAGTGTCTATCCAGAAGGGCAAAGTGCTGCTGAACAACACGCCGATCTACCAGCGGTTGATCTTGGACCAAGGTTATTGGACGGACAGCCATCTGACGCCGCCTTCCGAAGAAGCAATCATCGAKGATATCGACAAAATATTGGCGATGGGCTACAACGGCGTACGCAAACATCAGAAGATCGAAGATCCGCGTTTCCTATACTGGTGCGACGTGAAAGGTTTATTAGTATGGTCGGAGATGGCTGCCACTTATGAATTCAATGATCTGGCAGTAGATCGGTTCACCAAAGAATGGCTGGAGATTGTGCAACAGCAATATAACCATCCTTGCATCATTACATGGGTCCCTTTCAATGAGTCATGGGGGATCGGCAACGTGTTCGTCGACCGCAAGCAGCAGCAGTTCACGGAAGCGATCTATTATTTGACCAAATCAATCGATCCTTATCGGCCAGTTGTATGCAATGACGGATGGGAGCATACGATTTCCGATATTATCACCTTGCATGATTATGAGGAATCGGGCGCCAAGTTCAGCAAGCGTTACGCTGACAAGGATGCAATAACGAGCAACGAAATCTCGCATATGAATTGGAGGTATGCGATGGCGCAAGGCTACGAATATCGCGGACAACCGATTATCGTAAGCGAGTTCGGCGGCATTGCCTTTAAGACGGAAGCGGGCTGGGGCTACGGCAATCAAGTCGAAGGCGAGGAAGCTTTCTTCGAACGGTTCCAAAGCATTACGCAAGCGATCAAGGATATCGATTATATTTGCGGCTATTGTTATACGCAGGTCACCGACGTGCAGCAAGAGGTGAACGGTCTGTTGACTGAGGATCGGCAGCCTAAGGTACCGATCGATCGGATTAAAGCGATTAACTTGGCATGATAAAAGGCCTTCGTCCTATATTCCATGGGACGAAGGCCTTTTCGCGTCTACTGATATTATGTTTGCCTGTATTTCATACAGCCTAATTAGCCGCTTTCGCTGGGAAGGGGAAGTTTGAGTGGAATACATACAGTCAAAGCTTACGATTTTAGCCTCCGGTTGCCTAAAGTGCTCATTTGACTGCACAAAATCCAATCAAACTTGGATAACGTCTCGTAACCAGCGTTTTGATTGTATGAAATCCAATCAAAACACTGATTATTAAAATTCATAAGGATGAGGAGGGATAGGGGGATTGTTTTTATTTTTGATTGAAGCAGCGGTAATCATCAAAAATACAGCGCTTAAAATGTGCAGCGTCAACCCTACGAATGGTATCCATCCAATAACGGATGCTACAATTCCTAATATTGATCCGTGATAGGGTTCATTATTTTTTATGGATATAGCCAAAGTGATTATATGTAGAATTAGCATTATTACAAGTGGGATCCACATAAAACTTATGATTATAACTGCTCCAAGTATCGGAATGCCAAGAATGGCCTCTAACGATCCGGTAATCCATTTTAAAATCCTGGATGTACTCAACCTCAATCCCTCCTACTAATATTTTCCTTATCAGTTTACTATATACTTCGGTTCTCTCCTAGTAGTTTCATCAAATATGACATAAATCAACAAATTGCTATCGTCCTTACCGCACATACTCAATAAACTTGCGAGAGCTGCTGGACAGCGGCATGTTGCGGATCGTCAAGAGACCGACATGGGCAGGCGGGAGTTCTACATCCAGCTGGATCTCGAAGAGCGATCCTTCCTCCAGCTCCTTCTTCACGAACTCCCTCGTCACGTAAGAGATGCCTAGTCCCCGCTTGGCGAACTCGATCAGCAAATCCACGCTTCCGACCTCTATCTCCGGCTTCAGATTGTAGCCGTAGTTTTGGAAAATCTCCGATATCGCCATCCGCGCCCGGCTGTTGCGCGAGAATAGAATAACCGGATATTGAAGCAGCAGATCCATCGTCATGACGACGCCCTTCAGCTCGGAATAGCGAGAACCCGCAACGAAACAATCCTGCAGTTGAATGCTCTCCCTCACTTCAAGCTGCGGATCGACGATCGGCATACGAACGACTCCAAGATCGATGCGCCCTTCCTTCAAGAACGTAATGACCTCCGGCGTCGTGCCGTGATTCAAATGAAGTCTGACGCTGGGATGCTTGAGATGGAATTCTTCCAGATAAGGCAGCAAATAATGCTTGAACAGCGAATCGCTGCCGCCGATGCGCAGCTCGCCGCTATCAAGGTTCTTAAGCGCGGCCATCTTCTCCTCGGCGAGCGAGATGAGCACTTGAGATTGCTCGATGTAGGAGTATAGGATTGTTCCTTCTTGTGTCAGCGCAACTCCCTTGGATGTGCGGTAGAACAGCGTGAGGCCAAAGCTTTCCTCCAGCTGCTTGATTGCATGACTGACGCTTGGCTGTGTCAAGTAGAGCGCTTTGGCGGCTTGCGTCAAGCTGCCCGTTTTGGCTGCCCAATAAAAAACTTTATACAATTCATAATTGTTGGTCATAGACACCATCTATAGCTCCTGTGAAATATATTAATTACTTGTATGGCTGTTAAACGTATTATAGTGGAATTACAGAAAAGAAACCAGTGCATGCGGATTAGCGATTACATAAGCCGCAATAGCACATTTGGAAGGAGAAAGGAACATGGAGCCAACTACATTCGTTCTATTCGGAGCKACAGGGGATTTAGCCAAAAGAAAAATATACCCTGCCTTATACAATTTGTTTATTGATAAGAAGCTGCCTCAATCCTTTTCAATATTCGGTCTTGGAAGAAGAGAATGGACCGATGCGACGTTCCGGTCGAACGTCGAGCAATCGATTCGCGACTTCTCCAGACGCAAAGACACTGACCCAGTACTACTGAACGAGTTCCTGCAAGCCTTCCGCTACAGCGTCCTCGATATAGATCGCAAGGAAGATTACCAGAAGCTGCTGCTGCTAATTGAGCAACGTGAGCAAGAGCTTCGCGCCACACCGAATCGTCTATTCTACCTCTCCGTAGGACCGGAATATTTCGAGAAAATAGCATCCCATATTCAAGGCAGCGGACTTGGTTCCGCTGAAGGCTGGAAACGTCTCGTTATCGAAAAGCCGTTCGGCCACGATCTTCAATCGGCGCGCGATCTCAACGAGAAGCTGAGCCATTCGTTCGCGGAAGAAGAGATTTACCGCATCGACCATTACCTCGGCAAGCCGATGGTACAGCGTCTTGAAGCGTTGCAGCAAACGAATCCGGTTATCCAGGCAATCTGGAACAATCGTTACATTGCGAACGTGCAGATTACGGCTAACGAAACAGTAGGCGTTGAAGAACGCGCTGGCTATTACGACCATGTCGGCGCCATTCGGGACATGTTCCAGAACCATATGCTGCAAATGCTTATGATGACGGCCATTCAAGTGCCAAGCAAAAGCGCGGCTGACCGCGTGCGGTTCAAGAAGAAGCAGGTGATGGAGGCGCTCGAGCCGGTACAAAAGCAAGACGTGAGCGCAAGCCTTATCCGCGGCCAGTACGCGGCGGGAACCATTAATGGCAAGGAGGTCGTCGATTATCGCTCCGAGCCCGGCATTGCGCCCGAATCGATGAACGATACGTTCATTGCCGCTAAGCTGCAGATCGATAACTCGTTCTGGCGCGGCGTTCCGTTCTATATCCGTACAGGCAAGCGAATGAAGGAGAAGTCGACGCGGATCGTCATCGAGTTCAGCGAGCCGCTGAAGCATTCTACATCTGCGAATGAGCAAGCAGCGCCTAATCTTCTCGTAATTGAGATGAGTCCTAATGAGAAGATTATGCTTCAAATAAATACGAAAGATACCGAGAACAAAGGGGAATTCAAGCCGATCCAGATCGACCTTAATCCAGGCGATCACGATTTCCCCGAAGCTTACGAAAGCTTGATTCAAGACGCCTTGCATGGCGACGCTACTTTCTTCGCGCATTGGGACGAAGTAGAGCTGTCATGGGCATGGGTTCAGCCGGTGCTGGAAGCGTTCGAGGAGAACCTCGTACCTCTTCATAAGTATGCATCGGGCACTTACGGACCAGCCGAGGCCAATGCGCTTCTTGCGCAGGATGGCTTCCACTGGTGGTTCGATTCCAAGCTGGAACAAAATAATGAAGCAGAGGAAGGAAAACAATATGCCTATCACACAAACCATTGAACAACTTTCGATCGATACGATCCGTACGCTTTCCATTGATGCAATCAATGCGGCGAACTCGGGTCACCCGGGATTGCCGATGGGAGCAGCGCCTATGGCGTACACGCTCTGGTCGCAGTTCCTTAACCATAATCCAGGCCATGCAAAATGGTTCAACCGCGATCGCTTCGTCCTCTCCGCAGGACACGGTTCGGCGCTTCTATACAGCCTGCTGCACTTGTCGGGTTACCAAGTATCGATTGACGATCTGAAGCAATTCCGCAAGCTGAACAGCAAGACGCCTGGTCATCCTGAATTCGGCCACACGGACGGCGTAGACGCAACAACCGGTCCGCTCGGCCAAGGCATCGCGAACGCAGTCGGCATGGCAATGGCTGAAGCTCATCTTGCAGCGAAGTTCAACCAAGACGGCTTCCCTGTTGTCGATCATTACACTTACGCATTAGTCGGAGACGGCTGCTTAATGGAAGGTATTTCTTACGAAGCGATGTCTATGGCTGGCCATATGAAGCTGGGCAAGCTCGTTGTATTGTACGATTCGAATGATATTTYGCTCGATGGCGAATTGAATCTGTCGTTCGGCGAAAATATCCAGAAGAGAGCGGAATCGGCGAACTGGCAGTACCTTCGCGTCGAGGACGGCAACGATATTGCGGCAATCGCAGCGGCGCTAGCAGCAGCGAAGGCGAACGAATCGCAGCCTACGCTTATCGAAGTTCGTACGATTATTGGATATGGCAGCAAAGCTGCGGGAACAAATAAAGTACATGGCAATCCGCTTGGCAAGGAAGAAGCGAAAGCAACGAAAGAAGTGTACGGCTGGAAATACGAAGAAGAGTTCACCGTTCCTGAAGAAGTAAAAGCTCATTATGCACAGCTCAAAGCAGGCGGCGAAGCGAAGGAAGCAGCTTGGAACAAGCTTCTTGTATCCTATTCGGCGCAATACCCTGAGCAAGGCAAGGAGCTAGCGGGAGTTATCGCGGGCACTGTAACGATCGACGCAGCTAACCTTCTTACTTTCGATTCTTCGAAATCGATCTCGACTCGCGTAGCAAGCGGCGAAGCGATCAATCATTATGTGAAGACTGTTCCTTCGATCTTCGGCGGCAGCGCCGATCTATCGCACTCCACGATGACCGATATGAAGGGCGAAGACATATTCGCAGTGAAATCGTATGCGGGACGCAATGTATACTTCGGCGTTCGTGAGCATGCGATGGGCGCAGCCGGCAACGGTATGGCGCTGCACGGCGGCGTGAAGCCTTTCGTCAGCACGTTCTTCGTATTCAGCGACTACCTGCGTCCGTCGATTCGTTTGGCTGCGCTGCAGAAGCTGCCTGTCATCTACGTGTTCACGCATGACTCCATCGCTGTCGGCGAAGACGGTCCTACGCATGAGCCTGTTGAGCACTTGGCTGCGCTTCGCACGATTCCGGGTCTTACGGTTATCCGTCCATCGGATGCGAATGAAACAGCAAACGCATGGGCATATGCTTTGCAACAAAACGATGGTCCTGTTGCCCTCGTACTGAGCAGACAGAACCTGCCGATCTTCGAGCAAACGAAAGGCAACGTGCAAGCCGTATCCCAAGGCGCTTACGTTCTAGAAGAAACGAATGCACAGCCGGATGTTATCTTGATCGCTACTGGTTCCGAGGTATCGCTGGCAGTTAGCGCGAAGGCTGAGCTGGAGAAAGACAATGTATCGGTTCGCGTTGTAGCTATGCCGAGCAGAGAGCTATTCGACCGCCAGTCGGAATCGTACAAGCAAAGCGTGCTTCCTGACTCGGTAACGAAACGTCTGACGCTTGAAGCGGGCATCTCCCTTGGCTGGGAGCGTTACGCGGGACATAGCGGCAAAGTGTTGTCGATCGACACGTTCGGCGCATCCGGCCCAGGGCCGCAAGTTATGGAATATTTCGGGTTCTCCACAGACAATGTGGTTCGCTTGGCGAAAGAATTGCTTAAGTAATACGAACTAATCCAACTATAATCGGAGGTCGTTACTATGAAATTTTTTATCGATACAGCTAACCTGACTGATATTAAGAAAGCATACAAGATCGGCGTTCTTTCCGGCGTTACGACTAACCCATCCCTCGTTGCGAAGGAAGGCGTGAAGTTCGAAGACCGCATCGAAGAGATCTTGAAGGAAGTACCTGAAGTAGAATCCGTATCCGCTGAAGTAACGCCTGATGCGATTACGGCTGAAGAAATGATTGCGCAAGCGAATGAGCTTATTAAAATCAATGACTATGACAAGAACATCACGATCAAGCTTCCAATGACGCTTGCAGGTCTTGAGGCTTGCCGTTACCTTACGAAAAAAGGCGTAAAAACAAACGTAACGCTTATTTTCACGGTGAACCAAGCGCTTCTGGCTGCTCGTGCAGGCGCTACTTACGTCTCGCCTTTCCTTGGCCGCTTGGATGATATCTCCGAAGACGGCGTGCTGCTTGTTGCGAAGATCGCCGAGCTGTTCCGCGTACACAACCTGGATGCTCAAATTATCGCAGCATCGGTTCGCCACCCTGACCATGTTACTCGCGTAGCCTTGGCAGGCGCGCACATTGCAACGATTCCGTTCAGCGTAATCGAGCAATTGACGAAGCACCCATTAACGGATCAAGGCCTTGAGAAATTCGCTGCCGACTGGAAAAAAGCGGTTCAATAATAGAAAAAGCATTTATTGAGATGCGGATAGGAGACGTTACAAATGACGATTTCATTCGATTATTCCAATGCATTATCTTTTATCGGGCAGCATGAGGTTGATTACTTCAGCGAGTTCGTCGGCACCGCCCACCGCATGCTTCACGAGAAGCAAGGCCCCGGTTCGGACTATGTAGGCTGGGTCGATCTTCCGCATCAATACGACAAAGAAGAGTTTGCTAGAATCAAGGAGGCTGCGAAGCGTATTCGCAGCAACTCCGAGGCGCTGGTCGTCATCGGTATCGGCGGCTCGTACTTAGGCGCAAGAGCGGCAATCGAGGCGTTATCCCATACGTTCCACAATCAGATGAGCGGGAATACGCAGGTGTATTTTGCCGGTCAAAATATTAGCTCGACGTATATTACGCATCTGCTCGAGCTGTTAGAGGGCAAAGATATTTCCTTGAACGTCATCTCCAAGTCAGGTACGACGACTGAGCCAGCCGTTGCTTTCCGTATTCTACGTGATTATATGGAGAAAAAATACGGCAAAGACGAAGCGCAAAAACGGATCTTCGCGACGACCGATGCATCGAAAGGCGCGCTTAAGACGCTGGCAGACGAAGAAGGCTACGAAACTTTCGTAATCCCTGACGATGTTGGCGGACGTTATTCCGTACTTACGGCTGTAGGCTTGCTGCCGATTGCGGTTGCTGGACTCGATATCGATCAGATGATGGCTGGAGCGGCTGCAGCTGCGAAGAAATACAGCAATCCGGACCTCGCTTCCAACGAGAGCTATCAATATGCGGCTGTTCGCAACTCGCTCTACCGCAAAGGTAAAACGATCGAGCTGCTGGCTAACTTCGAACCGTCCTTGCACTATGTTTCCGAATGGTGGAAGCAACTATCCGGCGAAAGCGAAGGCAAAGACCAGAAGGGGCTATATCCAGCCTCCGTTGACTTCTCGACGGATCTGCATTCGATGGGCCAGTACGTCCAAGAAGGCCGTCGCGATCTGATTGAGACGGTTCTGGCTGTCGCTAAGCCGCGCATTGAGCTGACGATCGAGGAAGATGCGGGCAACCTGGACGGGTTGAACTTCATCGCCGGCATGACGATGCATGAAGTGAATCAGAAAGCGGCTGAAGGAACACGCCTCGCTCATGTTGACGGCGGAGTGCCGAATCTGATCGTTGAACTAGATGAGCTTAATGAATATACGTTCGGCGAAATGGTTTACTTCTTCGAGAAAGCATGCGGCATCAGCGGCTTGCTGCTCGGCGTTAATCCATTCGACCAGCCGGGCGTAGAAGCGTACAAAGTAAATATGTTCGCTTTGCTGGGCAAGCCAGGCTTCGAAGCTCAGAAAGCCGAGCTGCTTAAGCGTTTGAACGCTAACGGATAATTATTTTAAAAGAAAGCCTCCGATGCCACTTTTTGTGGAGTCGGAGGCTTTTTCGCTTGCAGAATATACAACGGGGAACGAGCGACACGCATTGGCTCGTTATCTGTATAAACGTAACCTTTTATTGACACCTCGCTGAGAGCATTGATACAATTCTTTTAAAGTATATCGGATTAGTATGAATTAGCGGGTGGGAACGTGAAAAGGTTCAAGCTATGGCATAAATTGATTGCTTTCGTCATTATCGGGGCGGTCACGAGCAGCTTGCTCGGGCTGCTGTACGTCCAAAGAACGCAATCGCTCTATGAGCAGCTGGTCTACCAAGAGGCGAGCGACAAGCTTTATCTCTATTCGGAGCGCATTGAGGAGAAGCTGCGCGAGATCGATAAGCTGACGGTAACGATCGCGAGCGATCCCGACATACAGGAAGGCTTATTCCGATTGAAAAACGATACAGATTCAGGTACATACGATACTTTCCTTGCTGTTAGCCGGCTGAAGCAGAAATTGCTTTCMTATCCGTTCCATGAGTATTCCATATCATCGATTGCCATTGTGGACGCCAATGGGAATGAATACTTAGCAGGGTCGCTTGCAAATACGCCGGTGCCTGCCCATACGGATGAGATGATAAGCGTAGCCGCCGACAGAGCGGGAGCGAGCGTGTGGACCGGAGGCGGCGGAGAGCAAGCGAAGATACTGTCGCTGAGGCAGATTCGTGCGACGAAGCATATGGATCTGCAGCAGCTGGGCACGCTTGTGATTAGAGCGAATGCCGATGAAATCGTCAACCGCTCGGATCGGAAAAGCACAAGTTATGACACCTCGCTTATTATTCAGGACGGAGAGGAGCCGATATTTCCGGACGAGGAGCGCATCGCGGCCACCGGTTTGCCGAAGAGAGATTACGCAGAGGAAGGAATGGCGAATCGATACGGTAAGCTGCGTGCCGGAGATCGGAACTATTTGGCCGCTTATTTCACAATGAGCTATACAGGGTGGACGTTCATTCATTTGGTCCCTTACGAGTCGGTGTTCGCCCAAGCCGTATATATGAAAAAAATGCTGCTTATTCTATATGGCTGCATTTTGCTCGCATTAATCGTGTTCGGACTCTCGTTCTCACGCGGCATTACGCGTCCGCTAGAGGAATTAACGCGGAGAATGACGCAAGTCGAGAGAGGCGATTTCGCGACTAGACGCTCCGAGACGATGAAGAACGTGGACGAGATTGGGCTGCTCACGATTAATTTTGCTAAAATGACGGATCGTTTGGATCTGTTAATTAAAGAAAATTATATAAAGCAAATTCATTTGAAGGAATCGCAGTACGAGGCGTTGAAAGCTAAGCTTAATCCTCACTTTCTTTACAATACGCTTGATTCAATCAACTGGCTCGCGAGAAGGAAAGGCCAGCAGGACATTTCGCATATGGTCAAAGCGCTTGGAGATATGCTCCGCGGCACGATCGGCGGCGAAGAAATGGTGACGGTGAAGGATGAGATTACGCTGCTATACAACTATTTATCCATACAGCAATTTCGCTTTGAGGACAGATTGCGTTATCGGATCGATATTCCGCCCAAGTTGCAGGACCTTCGCCTGCCAAGCATGCTGCTTCAGCCGCTTGTCGAGAATGCCGTCAAATACGGCGTCGACGAAGAAACGGGAATATGCGACATATCCGTAAGCGGCGAGCAATTCGGAGATCGCCTGGACTTATGGATTGCCGATCATGGGCCGGGCATGAACCCCGATTACTTGGCAGATGCGGAATCGGAGCCCGGAAGCGCGCGCCCGCAAGGAAGCGGCATAGGGCTTCGCAGCGTCCATAATCGAATTCAGCTGTTATTCGGAGAGGAATACGGCATAAGTATACATAACGGGATCGATCAGGGGACGATTGTTCGCGTTTCGGTGCCGGTTAGGAATGAGCAGCAGACTATGAGGACGAATGCGAGGTGAAGGGAGCCATGAACGGTTATAAGGTGTACCTGGCCGACGACGAGAGGCATATTCGCGATGGAGTGGCGGATACGGTCGCATGGGAGGAGCTTGGTCTCACGCTCACAGGAACGGCTCCGGATGGCCTGCAGGCTTATGAAGAGATCAGAAGCCTGAAGCCGGACATCGTCATTACGGATATTCGAATGCCAAAGCTGAACGGCTTGGAATTAATAGAGCGGACGCAGACYGCGCTGCCGGATACGAAGTTCATCGTGCTCTCGGGATACGGCGAATTCGAGCTGGCTGCGCAAGCGATGAAATACGGCGTCAAGCACTATGTGCTTAAGCCAAGCAATGAACAGGAAATAATGGATGCGCTCCGGGAGGTTATTGCGGAGCTGCGCGTTTATCATGCGAGGGAGAAAGAGATCGAGGGCATGCTGCGCAAGCTGGAGCAATCCGGACAAGGAACGGATGACACACGGCAGCAAGAGACGCCTCCGGGCAAGCTTGACAAGAAGTCGAAGCTGATCGATCATATGAAGCGGCTGACAGCGGAGCATTTGCAAGATGGCAGGCTGTCGCTGCAATGGCTGGCCCAGCATTATCTCTTCATGAACTCCGAATATTTGGGCAAGCAGTTCAGGCTCGAGACGGGGGAGAAGTATACGCAATATTTGACGAACCTCAGAATCGACTTAGCCAAGCAACTGCTCAGGATGTCGACAGAACTGAAAATGTATGAAATTGCCGAACGCTGCGGCTTCGAGCAAGACCCGCAATATTTTGCCAACGTATTCAAGAAGACGACCGGTTATACCGCTGCGGAATACCGGAAGAAGTTCAGCATACAGATGAAATGAAATCGGTTTTTTACAATAAAGTGATCGGGTTTTTACCTATAACGAAGCTGGAAAAGTTACTATGATTAGCTTAACCCTAGTAAACACATCAGAAAAGAAAGAAAGGTGGTCAGTTCAATTATGACCCGACTAGATCGTCCAGATCCATTCCTACGCAACAAGCGCGAAGAAGATATAGCCTCAAGGGCAGACTGGCTTGCGGAGCGGTTCGCCCAGAGAGCTGCCAAACATGATCTGGAGGGATCTTTCCCGTTCGAGAACTTCGAGGACCTGAAGCAATCCGGGTACCTGAAGCTGACAGTCCCGAATGCATTCGGCGGTGAAGAAGGGTCGGCATACGAAATGGTGTTGTCTCAGGAACGTCTGGCAAGAGGAGACGGCTCGACGGCGCTCGCCGTTGGCTGGCATATCGGTCTGCTTCTTCAACTGCGCCTATCCAGGGCTTGGCCAGAGAAGCTGTTCGCAGAATTATGCCGGGAGACTGTGGCTAGCGGTGCTGTAATTAACGAACTTATAAGCGAGATTGCGACAGGAAGCCCGAGCCGCGGAGGCAGGCCGGAAACGACTGCAACCCGTGTTGCCGGAGGCTGGCGGATTAACGGGAGAAAGACATATAGCACGCTGAGCCCGGTACTTACATTTTTCACGGTATCGGCAGCTATCGAGGACAGCGATAAGGTAGGTTTCTTCTTCGTTCGCCAAGGTGCCGGCATTGTCATTGAGGAGACGTGGAACACGCTTGGAATGCGTGCTACCGGAAGTCATGACGTCGTGCTGAAGGATGTATTCGTACCGGACGAGGACACGATAAGAGGGCTTGATCCGGTCACGGCCGCACCTGTTCCGACAGAAGCGACGCTGCTGCACATTCCGGCTTGTTACCTCGGAATTGCCCACGCTGCGCGTGACTTCGCGCTCGAATTCGCTCGCAAGCACAAGCCGAATTCGTTGACGGTGCCGATCGCCGAGCTCCCGCATATTAAGCGGCAGATCGGGCAGATCGAAGCTGATCTGTTAACCGCTAGAAGCTATTTGTTCCATACGGCGGACCGCTGGGACAAGGAGCCTGACAATCGCGTGCATATGAAGCATGAGCTTGGTCTTGCGAAGTATACGGCGACGAACGCGGCTATTCGAATCGTCGATCAGGCGATGAGAATCGTCGGCGCGCTGAGCTTGTCGCGCAGCTTGCCGCTGGAGCGGATGTATCGCGACGTTAGGGCAGGGTTGCATAATCCGCCGATGGATGATGCCGTACTAACGAATTTAGCTAATAACGCAATCGGGGAACTGCCGCAGACTCCGCCTTCGAACAGCTAGAAGCAAGCCCAGGCGAGAGTCCAAACGCAAAGCGCAAAGGAACTTAATCTTATGGTCGTGATAAAGAGAGCTGTAGGTATCTTCATCTTGCTAATACTGGCTGCGGCTCTCGCCGCATGCACGGGCTATCGGGACACGGAAGCGGGCACCGGCCTTAGCCGCATGTCTTCTATCGAGACGTCCAAGGAGAGCGAGCCAATCACTCTGCGCATGACTTATTGGGCGAGTTCCCAGCTTACCGTGGACAAAAACGACGCCGTCATACGGCTGTTCGAGGAGACTTATCCGAATATCCGCATCAAAGCGGAGTACTTCTGGGGCGACGCTTACTCGGGAAGCCTTGCCGTCATGGCAGCTTCAAACAGCTTGCCGGACGTGATCCGTATTGATTATTCGAATATTTCCAGGTATATCGACAAAGGACTCCTGCTTCCGCTGAATGAGTATATCGATTCGGGAGCGATCGATCTGGAAGGCGTAAGCCCGATGCATAATGCCGGAGCAACGAAAAGGGGCAAGACGTATGCTCTCAATATAGGGAATAACGCGCTTGTCATGTTCTATAACCCGGCGCTGCTCGCGAAGGCGGGAGTGGCTGCACCGGGACCGGATTATACATGGGAGCAATACGAGGAAGACTTGCGAGCTTTGAAGCAAGTCGGAGGCGTGTATGGAGATACCCACTTAACTTTCAACCATTTTCAAATATGGCTTAGGCAGCACGGATTGACCTTATACAACGAGAAGCAGGACGGTCTTGGCTACGACGATGACGGCTTGTTTACGACCTTTTTCCAAAGGCAGCTGCGGCTGCAGCAGGAAGAGCTGACGACGCCAACGGCGTTGGAGCAAAACGTGCGGGGATTGGATGACGGACCGTTCCCGAGAGGGTTAAGCGCGTTCGGAGGTTTGTCTTACTGGAGCAATCATATCGATATTATGGAGAAACAGCTAGGCTTCCCGGTTGGACTTGCGATGTATCCAGGCTCGGGCGAGGGAGGCATGTACATCAAACCTTCCTTCTACCACGGCATCGCGAGCACATCGAAGCATCCCGACGAAGCTGCGCTGTTCATTAACTTCTATACGAATAACATGGAAGCTGCCAAGTCATTGAACGGCTATTTCGGGCTGCCCTATCACCCTCGTGTCATTGAGGGCATCAAGGATTCGCTCTCCGAGACGCAGCGCAATGTGCTTGCATACTTAACTTTGGTGGAACGCAAAGGAAATCCAATCGACCCGCCGCAGCCATCGGTCGGGGGCGAGGTGAGCAGCTTGTACAGCTCGCTCCATAACGAAATATTGTTTGGACGAATTACGCCCGAAGAGGGCGCGACGCGATTCAGAAACGAAGCTGCCGCAATATTGAAGCGGGGCGCGGTTGAATCGTATAGCAACTAAACCATATCGCTAGACTAAGAGGAGTGTTGGTATTATGAAGCGAGCATCCAAATTCATATCCATTGCCTTATCGGCATTTATAGCTTTATCTCTTACCGCTTGCGGTCAAAATAACGGAGGCAACGCCAATAGCGCATCCTCGCCGAAGCCTTCCGATCCTGCTGCAAGCAACGCCGCAGCCGAGACGGAGAAGCCCCATGAGGACGTCACCATCCGCGTAAGTTATTGGGCAGGCACCCAGCTAACGATCGACGCACATAACAAAGTGGTCGAGCTGTTCGAGAAAGCATACCCGCATATTAACGTCGAATCCGAATATGCGCCGGGCGGCGAGTATAACGACAAGATTCTCGTGCAAGCGGCATCGGATACGCTGCCAGACGTCATTCGGACCGACTATTCCCAAATCAACAACTATGTGAGCAAAGGATTGCTCGCGCCGCTGGACGATTTCGTGGCGAATAAGACAATCGATCTTGAAGGCGTTAATCCGATGCATATCGACGTTGGCCGGGTTGACGGGAAGCTGTACGGCATTAACATCGGCAACAACGCTCTCGTGCTCTATTACGATCCCGATAAGTTGAAGGAAGCCGGAGTGACACTGCCGGAAAGCGAGTATACATGGGAGCAATACGAGAAAGACTTGCTGACGGTCAAGGACAAGCTGGACATTGCGGGCGATTCCCATTATGGCCAATCCCAATTCGAAATTTGGCTGCGTCAAAATGACGCCAAGCTGTATGCCGCTGACGGCAAAAGCTTAGGCTACGAGGATGACGGCTTGTTCACAACCTTCTTCGATACGCAGCTTCGCCTGCAGAAGAAGGGGCTTCTATCCAGCATTGCGGTTGAATCGGAAATCAAGGCGCTCGAGGACGGACCGTTCCCGAAAGGCCAAGCGGCATTCGGCGGCTACGGCTACTGGAGCAACAGCCATAGCGATGTATTCGTGAAGCAGCTCGGCAAGCAAGTCGGCTTCTCGTTCTTCCCGGGTCCGACGAAGGGCGCTTACATTAAACCAAGCTTCTTCCACGGGGTATGGTCGAAGTCGAAGCATCCTGTCGAGGCAGCGACGTTCATCGAGTTCTATACGAATAATATCGAAGCGGCCAAGTCGCTTAACGGCTACTTCGGCTTCGCTTATAATCCGAAGGTGCTCGCGGGACTGGAAGGTACGTTCAGCGAAAATCAAAAACATATCGTCGACTTCTTGGCGAAAGTGGAGAAGCAAGGCTCCCCGATCGACCCACCGGCTCCGGCAGCGGGAAGCGAGGTAGGCGCGGCATTCAAGAACATCGCCTCGGAAATCTTTTACGAGAAGCTGTCACCGGCTGACGGGGCAACGCGATTCCGTGAGGAAGCGAGCAAAATATTAAGCAAGTAGCCAGCTGGCAATAGCGCTGCTTGGCGGTCATCGGCCCTCTTGCCCATTAAGGGAAGGGGCCGATTTCATTCCAGGACATCGCTCGGAGAGGAAGTGCTTAAGATGAAGGCGGTTGTAAAATCGCGATTGAACCGTTCCGATACGGTCTCGGGTTATCTATTTATTTTCCCATGGCTAGTCGGGTTTCTGCTGTTCTCGCTATTCCCGATATTGGCTTCGCTGTATTTGTCATTCACCGATTACGATATATTGTCCGCGCCGAAATGGATCGGGCTCGATAATTTCAAGCAATTGTTCGGAGACGATCCGCGTTATGCGAAGTCTATTGCAGTCACGTTAATGTACGTGCTGTTATCCGTTCCTATCCGCTTAGGCTTTGCGCTTGCCGTCGCGATTCTGCTGAATCAGAAGCTAGCGGGCTCGAGTTGGCTTCGCGCGATGTACTACTTGCCGACGCTTATGGGCGGCAGTGTGGCAATCATCGTTATGTGGGGGCAGCTGTTCGGAATTGAAGGGGCGTTTAACTCGGCCGTGGAGGCGATAACAGGCATAGATATCGGCATCTCCTGGATCACGAACCCTTCGACGGCGCTGTATTCGATTATACTGCTTGCGACTTGGCAGTTCGGCGCTTCGATGCTTATTTTCTTGGCTGGCCTGAAGCAAGTTCCGGCAAGCCTGCTGGAAGCTGCCGAAGTAGACGGGGCGAACGCGGTCCAGCGTTTCTGGAAAATAAGTCTGCCGCTGCTGACGCCTGTCGTCTTCTTCAACCTCGTTATGGGCATTATCGGCGGCTTCAAAGTATTCTCGGAGGCGATGATACTGACAGGCGGCGGACCGCATGACCAGACGCTGTTCTACGTCATCTATTTGTATGAGAATTCATTCCGTTTCCATCATATGGGCTATGGATCGGCGATGGCGTGGGTGATGCTGCTTACAGTCGCGGTGCTGACGGGTATTTTGTTCCGTTCGTCGCGATTCTGGGTCTACTATGAGCATCGGGAGGGGAATTCATGACCGTTCGTTACAAATGGCGGATCGGCTCGATCGCGCTCAGCGCGGGAGCTTGGTTATTCGCGCTTGCGATGATCTATCCGCTGTTATGGCTCGTCTCAAGCTCGTTCAAKCCGACAAGCGATATTTTCGTCCAAGCCCATAATCTCATACCGCATACGCTGCATGCGGACAATTATGCCCAAGGGCTGAAAGGTTTTGCGGACATTACGTTCGTTACGTTTTTCAAAAACTCAGCAATCGTCACTATTCTGTCTGTCATCGGAACAGTTGCATCGTCGGCGTTAGCCGCCTATGCGTTTGCAAGGATCCGCTTTCCAGGCGTCTCGTTATGGTTCGTATGCATGATGCTTACGATGATGCTGCCGGGCGAAGTGCTAATCATTCCGCAATATTTGCTCTTCAAGGAGCTTGATTGGATCGATACACACCTGCCTCTGATCGTGCCGTCTTTCGCCGGAGGCGCCTTCTTCATCTTCCTGATGATTCAATTCATGCGGGGCATCCCGCTGGACTTGGATGAATCGGCACGGATTGACGGCTGCGGAAGATTCGGCTTCTTCATCCGCATCATGCTTCCGCTTATCGTCCCGGCACTCGTCACGGCTGCTATTTTCAAGTTTTATTGGACGTGGGACGATTATTTCAGCCCGTTCCTGTACTTAAATTCGCAGAAGCTTGCGACGGTGGCGCTAGCCATCAAATCGATGTCGAACCCCACGATGGAAACCGATTGGGGAGCGGTGTTCGCGATGTCCGTCTTGTCGCTGATTCCGGTGCTTGCCATTTTCGTCGGCTTCCAGAAGTATATCGTCGAAGGCATCAGCACGACGGGACTCAAAGGTTAGAGCCGTTCGAGCACGCGCAAGAAGGACAGTTCATTAGGTCAATCTTAGACCTGACGGGCTGTTCTTTTTTTCTTGACGAAGGTAGGCGGGGCGGATTATGATATGAATCAGTAATATAAATAATAACAAGTTAATATATTTATTAACTTGTTTCATGCCGTTAAACGCCTGACATTTGAATTTACATAATCGGAATAACATCTTTGTTAATATGTAAGCGTTTAACTAGCGGAAAGGAGCGGATGCGTGAGCCGATTCGCATGAACGAGGGCGTCATATTAGCATTTCGCACACTATTAAGGGAGGCGAACGATAGAACGATGATGACAAGGAAAAGCATGAGAAAAGGTGCAACAAAGCTATTGATCGGATTTTTTGCGGTTGTTCTGATGCTGCCGAGTGCTTTGATCGGCGCTTCGCCGTCTAGCGGGCTTACAGGCAGCGAGCATCACTGGGCAGAGAAGGAGCTGACGGAGTGGCAGGAGAAGGGACTCATTCAAGGGTTTGGAGATGGCAGCCTCAAGCCGAATCAATCGATTACGAGAGCGGAATTCATAACGCTCGTTAATCGGGTCTTCGGTTTCACGGCCATGGGCAATGCTGCGTTCAAGGATGTAGCGGCGGATAGCAGCTACTACGGCGATATTCAAAAGGCGGTTGCCGCAGGATATATTCGAGGCTACGATGACGGTACGTTCCGCCCCGACATGACGATCAACCGTCAGGAAGCGGCGGTGATCCTTGCGAACGTATTCGCTATTGCGCCTTCCGAGCAGCCGGTCGATAAACTTACGGATATCGAGCAGCTTGCGAAATGGAGCAGGGGGAGCRTTCGAGCTTTAGTCGAGCAAGGTTTTGTAAGCGGTTACCCGGACAAAACGTTTAGGCCTGCAAGCCCGATTACGAGAGCTGAGGCGGTCAAGCTGATCGGCAGCCTATCCGGCGAGATTATAAATATAGCTGGTTCTTACAGCAATCTGACGACTCGCAACGMGGTTATAAGCAAAGCTGGCGTCGAACTTTCGGACAGTGTCATAGAAGGCGACCTGTTCGTGACCGCAGGTGTCGGCGAAGGCGATATTACGCTTAACAACGTAACGGTCAAAGGATCGCTTCGCATTTCGGGCGGCGGGCCGAACAGCATTCACGTTAACGACTCCGATATCGAAGCGATTATCGTGGACAAGAAGAACGGTACGGTTCGGATCGTTGTGAACGGTGCTACGAACGTTAAGCAAACCTTCGTCCTTAGCGGCGTGAAGCTGGAGAATGGCGATAACGTTACGGGCAACGGATATGAAAGAGTTATTTTGGAGGAAGGTCTTACAGAGAATGCAGTCGTGGAATTGTCCGGCAGCTTCGGCGAAGTTGTCACTCGCTCGCTAACTGAGTCTGAGCTAAAGCTGCTGCAAGGCATCATTCGCAAGCTCGTCATCGAGCGCAAAATCAAGCTTCATGCAGAGCAAGGGACATCCATTCAGGATCTGCTTATCGATACGGATTCGATTATTACCATTACAGGCTTAGGTGCCGTAACGGTGAATGGCGGGTCGAAGTCGAAGCCGATCTTCAAGGATCAGCAGTCCGAGACGCCGACCGACCTTCCGTCAACGCCTGGCGCATCCGCTCCAACGTTCGGGGAAGTATCCGTTCACGACCCATCGATCGTGAAGGCCGGCAACACGTATTATGTTTTCGGTTCTCATATTGAAGCGGCGAAGTCGACCGATCTTCAGCACTGGACGCGCTTTACGAACGGCTACGCGACGACGGGCAACGCCTTGTTCGGCGATCTCTCCGCCAATCTTGCGGAATCGTTCGACTGGGCGGGAGAGAACGACGCCGACAATCTGGGCGGCTTCTCCGTCTGGGCTCCGGATGTATTATGGAATGCCGACTATTTGAATGAAGACGGTTCGAAAGGCGCTTACTTGATGTACTACTCGGTATCGTCCACCTATATCCGCTCGGCTATCGGAATTGCGGCTTCTCAGAACATTGAAGGCCCATATGAATATGTCGATACGATTATTTATTCCGGCTTTACTCAAGAAGACGCTACTGACGAAGACAGTGTTATTAATAAAAAATGGACGAATACGAACATTCCGTCATTGATTGAGGACGGCGTGCTAACGGAGTCAACTGCGTGGTTTAACGGGGACGGCTCGTACAAAAACAGCATGTACCCGAACGCGATCGACGCGAACCTGTTCTACGACGCGGACGGCAAGCTTCATATGACGTACGGTTCTTGGTCAGGCGGCATCTTCCTGCTGGACATCGACAAGGCTACAGGCAGGCCGATCTATCCAGGCGAGGACGGAACGACGGAGGATGGCAGATTGATCGACCGCTACTTCGGAACGAAGATTGCGGGAGGATACGGCAAGTCTGGAGAAGGTCCTTACGTGCGCTACGACAAGGCGACCGGCTACTATTTCCTAAATGTTACATATGGCTGGCTTGGCGCGGACGGTGCATACAATATGCGTCTATTCCGGGCAACGTCGCCTGAAGGTCCATACACGGATGCAGTGAATCAGGATGCCGTACTGCCGAGCAATACGGACAATGATCCTTATGGCAACAAGCTCATCGGCAACTATTTGTTCGAACGCAAAGTAGGCGATCCTGGAACGGGAATCGGCACCGGTTATGTATCTTCGGGGCATAACTCGCTTTATTTCGATGAGAAGACGGGAAAAAAATTTATTGTGTTCCATACGCGCTTTCCGGGAACAGGCGAATTCCATGAGGTTCGCGTCCATCAATTGTTCATGAACGAGGATAACTGGCCGATCGTGGCGCCTTATCGTTATACGGGCGAGAAGCTGGGCAAAGTGAACGAGAAACAGATCGCAGGGGAATATCGATTCCTTAATCACGGCAAAACGAATGCAGTGCCAACTGTGAAGTCAATCCTCATTCGCTTAAACGAAGACAACACGATAAGCGGCGACGTGACTGGAAGCTGGCAATTGACGAGCGATTATTACGCGGTATTGACGATTGGCGGCACCGTCTACAAAGGTGTATATGCGAAGCTATGGGATACGGATTCGCAAAGCTATGTCATGACTTTCACGGCGATGTCCGGCGAAGGCGCATCGATCTGGGGCAGCAAGCTTCGTGACCGCACCGACAAGCAGCTTGTGAACGATGTTCTGAAGGGAATTCAGTTAGGGGATCTTACGAAAGTGGTCTCCGACCTGACGCTTCCGCTCGAAGGCGCACGCTATTCGCAGATTAGCTGGTCGACGAGTAATTCGTCAGTCGTTACCGAGCAAGGCGTTATTACTCGTCCGGAAGCGGATGCGGGATCAGCGACGGCACAGCTTACCGCTACGGTTACGAAAGGCGAAGAGACAGGGACAAGAGTATTTACAGTTAACGTGCTTCCTTCCCAGCTTTCCGAACTTGCAGCGCGTTACGAATTCGAAGACAATTTAACGGAATCGCTGGATGGCTTCGGTGCAGGAACGATTACTGGCAATAGGATCGATAATACAGGCGGCGCAATTACGTATGAAGCTGGCATGTACGGCGATGCAGCGGCATTCGACGGAAGTTCCGGCGTCAAGCTGCCTAACGGGCTCATCGCGAGCAACAGCTATTCCGTCTCGTTATGGTTGAGGCCAGAGACGTTAAATACGTATACGTCTGCGTTCTACGGGGCAAGAGACGGCAACAACTGGATCAGTCTTCTGCCGCAAGGTCCCGTCGGCAATCAGACGATGTTATGGTCGGGCAGCACCGAATGGTACGACGTGACTGCCGGATTAACGATTAAGGCACAGCAGTGGTCGCATATTGCCTTCACGGTAGAGAGCGGCACCGCCAAGCTGTACGTGAACGGAATACTGAAATACAGCGGCACGGGTTTCCCCGATATTTTCACGGGCAATGACGGCTCGTTCAGCCTTGGGGTGAACTGGTGGGATACGCCGTATCGAGGTCTGATCGATGATCTTCGGATTTATGAAGGCATTTTAACGCAGCAAGAGGTTCATGAGCTGGTATTCGATTCTAGCGTTGTGGTCGAGAGCGTTCAGCTCGGCTTTACCGACAAAAAAGTATTCGCCCTAAATACGTATACGCCGTCTGGCGTATCGGTATCCCCGATAAACGCAGGCAATCAGCAGCTGCTGTGGAGCTCGGAGGATGACACCGTCGCAACGGTTGACGCTGACACAGGAACGGTAACGGCTGTTCAAGCCGGCTTCGTGGTCATTACGGCAACTGCGACAGACGGCAGCGGGGCATCCGCATCCTATACGTTGGAGGTTGTCGATGAAGCGATAGCCCATTACAGCTTCGAGGGCGATTTGACTGATGAACAAGGCGGCTCGTCAGGTACGATAACGGGCAATAAGGCGGACAATACGGGCGGAGCGATCACCTATGACGACGGCGTCTCCGGTCAAGCCGCAGTGTTCAACGGCAGCTCGGGCATACGTCTGCCGAACGGCCTCATTGCAAGCGACAGCTATACGGTTTCGATGTCCGTATATGTCCAGCAGGGAAGCCAGTATACGCCAGCATTTTTCGGGGCTCAGTCGGGCAACAGCTGGATCAGTCTCGTGCCGCGCGGTCCTGGCAGTTCGCAGCCGACGATGTTATGGTCCGGCACGTCATGGTACGACGCGAGCACGGGCATACAGATTCCGATCGGGGAATGGGCACATGTTGCGTTCACGGTTGAAGACGGACGCATTACGGTTTATGTAAACGGCGAAGCGAAATTCACGGGAACGGGCTTCCCTGATGTATTCACATCGAATGACGCGGTGTTCGCGCTAGGCGTCAATTATTGGGATACGCCGTTCACCGGCATGATCGACGAGCTTCTTATTTATAACGCGGCGTTATCAGCCGAGCAGATTGCGGAGCTGGGAGCAGCAGCGCCGTAATACAAATAAGCAACGCCCCGAATCGGATTCGGGGGGTTGTTTATTTGTTTGGTTTCGCTCGGAGCCTCGGTGCAAGATAAGGGACCGATGCCTTGTTGGTCGATGTGTTCCTTTTCGTTGCCCTCTTCCTTTTTGATCTCCTGCTGGCAAGTATTTGTACAGCGTCCTGGTTAGTCGTCTCTTCCTCTTCCTCAGTCGATTCTCCGGCGCCGGTAGTGGTGGTGGAGGTGTCGTTCACCCTCAGTATTTTCGAATTGCCAAAGATGATCTTGCCTTCATTCTTCACGATGACGACCTTCCCGATCCAGCAAAAAAACATAGAGAGCAGCATCCCTTCCTAAGGTTTGCCCTGCGCCAGTCAACCGCGCACAGCTCGTTCTCTCTCCATGCTATGTTCGGTCATCGGTGGCGGCGTTGGCGAATGAACGGGATACATACGCCCGATTTGAGCAACTAGCTCTAACTATCCGCGTTGAAGGCTGCGATATTCCGAAGGTGATTGCCCGACAATTTTTTTGAAGACGGCATTGAACGAGTCGATATCGCGATAGCCCACAAGCCCGGCGATGACGCTCACTTTATGCGACGATTCGCGAAGCAGCTCGCAGCTCTTATGGATGCGCGCATTTTGCAAATAAGAGCCAAACGACTGACCGGAATGCTTCGCGAATAATCGCTGCAAATGTCGGTTGCTCCATCTGGACATATGAGCCAAATCGGACAGCGTGATTGGTTCCGAAAGATGCTGCTCGATATACTGAATGACGCTCGTAAAATCCGTAGCATCGACCATCCTCTTATCCGCTTCTCCGTATTTCAGCCTATATACCGTAATGACCAATTGGCCGACAAGCGAGAGCAGCATCGTAGCCGATCCCACGCCTGGCACGGACATTTCTCTATACAGTCGCTGCATGATGCTTTCAGCCGATCCGTCACGATCGAACACTTTGAAGTAAGAGGAACTGTTGATCTTTTCGTTGCTGCCGAGCGTCTCTAAATGCTCTTGAACAGGTCGATCCAGCAAAATAGGCGATAGTCGCCCGATCATGCGGGTATCGAATAAGCAATTGTAGACGATGAGCGGCTCGCTGGCCGAGTCGGGCGTGCTTGGACGAAACACATGCGAGACGCCGACAGGTATGACGTATAACATGCCTTTATGAACGGAGAAGGTCTCATTCTCGATATGATGATAGCCCTTGCCTTGAGCCACATAACAATATTCAATGAATTCATGCGAGTGAAACGGAACGTGGAAGTCCTCGGTCGCTCGATTAACGAACAGATGCAAATGGTTTTGCAAATAGTGCTCATTTTTGAAAAGCTCAGTCGTTCGGTTCATTAGCGCTCCCCCTCTTGCATAGATGGCGTGATCTCAGGGATATGATGTCTTCATTGGCGGGTGAATGTGAGATTGCAATCTCTATAATTATAAATTGAAAGCGTATCAAAAATCTATGTGAGGGAGTCGTTCACATGTTCCAAATAACCAAACTTMGTTGTGAGTACAAAGAAAATCCAATTGGCATCGACTGGTCAGTTACTCCGCGTATTAGCTGGCAGCTGTTGTCCGACGAACGAGATTGCGTGCAAGAAGCCTATCAGATTCAAGTAGCGGGAGGCAGCTCTTTCGATAACGTCCTATGGGATTCCGGCAAAATAAACTCGGCACAGTCCATCCATGTCGAGCTGAATCAATTGAAGTTAGAAGCGCGTAATCGGTACTATTACCGCGTTCAGGCATGGAATGCGAAGGGCAATGGAACGGATTGGTCGACTGCCGCCTTCTTCGAAACGGGGCTCGCGGATGCAAGCCAGTGGCAGGCGGAGTGGATTACCGCACCGCAGCAGCTAATGCCGCAGAACGACGACCGCTCGCCGCAGCTTCGCACGTTCTTCGAGGTGAACGGACGCATCGCAAGTGCGCGAATATACGTAACGGCGCTTGGTCTGTACGAGTTGGAGCTGAACGGCGAGCGCGTAGGCGATCATTATTTTACGCCGGGCTGGACCAGTTACTGGAATCGTCTGCAATATCAAACCTATGACGTGACCGGATTGCTGAAGGACGGGGAAAATGCGCTTGGCGCGTTGCTCGGCAGCGGCTGGTATAAGGGCTACCTTGGTTTTCGACAGCAGAAGAATATATACGGCCCGAACCGGGCGTTGCTGCTGGAGCTTCATATTCGATATGAAGACGGCTCGGAGCAGCATGTATTATCCAATGACAGCTGGCAGGCTGCGGAAAGCGCGATTCTAATGTCGGACATCTACATGGGCGAGCAATACGATGCGCGGCTGGAGCTCGATTGGACGAATCGTTCGCAGGACGGGTGGCAGCAAGCGGTGACCATTAACCATTCGAAGGACATCATCGTCGCGCAGGAAAATGTTCCGGTCACGAAGATTGAAAGGCTGAAGTCGATCGAGCTGCTCACGACGCCGAAGGGCGAGCTCGTTCTCGATATGGGACAAAATATGGTTGGCTGGCTGAGCTTCACGGTACAGGGAGAGGCAGGCCGAACAGTCGAGCTGGTGCATGCAGAGGTGCTCGATAGCGAAGGAAACTTCTACCGGGACAATATGCGTACGGCCGAGCAGCGTGTTCGCTATACGCTGAAGGGCGGAGAGAAAGAGACTTACGAGCCGCATTTCACTTTCCAAGGATTTAGATATGTGCTGCTGACGGGATTCGGCGACGATGTGCAAGCGGATGATTTTACAGGCGTTGTGCTGCATTCGGAAATGGAGCGTACGGGGGATTTTGAGTGCTCCGATCCATTGGTCAATCAATTGCATCACAATATTTTATGGGGGCAGAAAGGCAATTTCCTCGACGTGCCGACCGACTGTCCGCAGCGCGATGAGCGGCTTGGCTGGACTGGCGATGCGCAGATGTTCGTCCGTACGGCCTCGTATTTGATGAACACGGCGCCGTTCTTCACGAAGTGGCTGCGGGATTTGAAGGTGGATCAGACACCTGAGGGAGGCATTCCGTTCTTCATACCGGATCTGCAGCGGTCGTATACGGAAGATTCGCTCGAGAAGAACCATTCCTCTGCCGCTTGGGGAGACGCGGCGACGATCTGCCCGTGGACGATCTACGAGATGTACGGCGATACGAGGCTTCTGGCCGACCAGTACGACAGCATGAAGAAGTGGATTTCCTATATGCATGAACAAGGCAGCAATCCGTACCTTTGGAATACAGGCTTCCACTTCGGCGATTGGCTGGGTCTCGATTCCAAGCCGGACAGCTATATCGGGGCAACGGACAGAGATTTGATAGCTACCGCTTTTTACGCCTACTCGACTGAGCTGACACGGAAGGCGGCAGAAGTGCTTGGCCATTCGGAGGATGCGGAATATTACCGCGATCTGCACGGGCGAGTAGTCGGCGCATTCCAAAGCGAATTCGTTACGCCGTCCGGCAGGCTGGCGGTATCGACGCAAACAGCGCAGGTGCTTGCTCTGAAGTTCGGACTTGTGGAAGGCGCAGCCAAGGAGCGCGCGGTGTTGAAGCTGAAGGAGCTGCTCGCCGAATCGGGCGATCACTTGACGACGGGCTTCGTCGGGACGCCATATCTCAATCCCGTTCTTACCGAGAACGGTCATAACGAGCTGGCGTATAAGCTGTTGTTCCAGCAAGATTACCCTTCTTGGCTGTATCAGGTGACGAAAGGCGCGACGACGATCTGGGAGCATTGGGACGGCATCAAGGAGGACGGCAGCTTCTGGAGCACGGACATGAACTCGTTCAACCATTACGCCTACGGCGCAATCGGCGAATGGTTGTACCGTTACGTCGCAGGGATCGGAACGGATGAAGCGTTGCCTGGCTTCAAGCGGGTTCATATCAAGCCGCAGCCTGGTGCGGGGCTGGACTTCGTGCGGGCGAGCGTGGAATCTATGTATGGCAATGTAGCATCTTCCTGGACACGGAAGGAGGACGGCGTGATGGAGGTGCAGGTCACTGTGCCGGCGAACACGACCGGTGTTGTCGTTCTGCCGGGGGCGAAGCTTCAAGGCTTGCAGGAAAACGGCGTGCCTGCTGAGCAGGCGGCTGGCATCCACCAAGTGTCGGCTGCCGAGGATGGCGCGGGTGTCCAGGTGGAGCTAGGCTCTGGCAGCTACAGCTTCACGTATCTTTCTTGAAGGGAAACCGACATGGACTGGAGACAGAGGATTTATGATACGGCGGCAGAGATTGCCGAATCGTTTGAGGCTGATCCAAGAGTTGTCTCCATTGCGATCGGAGGAAGCATCGGTAGACGGCAGGTATGGAAGCATTCCGACCTTGAGCTATGCTTAATCGTTGAGGAGCCGATCAGCGAGTTGTCAATTGGATTTCATACAGGCAAATGAGGCAACTTTGGAGGAAATGAGCAAAATGGGGGAATTAGGCTGTATGATTTCCACTCAAAGGTACTTGTTCTGTCTGCTGCAGGCTATTTGGCTGGAGGATTTCCACTCAACATAGTGACAACGATCGGATGAAGGGTTGTCCTAAAGCGGCAAGTCACGTTGCCGAAGAAGTAGATGCCTGCGTTGAACGCGAAGAGTCCTACAGCAGCAGGATGATCGAAGATAGCAGCGGACGCCGCTGCCAGCAGCGATTCGCTTATTTTGCCAACCATATCGAGTCCGAACAAAAATAAGAAGAATGAAGCACCTCACTTAACAGTGAGGTAAAACTCACTATAATCATCGGATCAGATGCCATACACACAAAATAGTGAGGCAATTCTCATCTGCCGTGAACCTAGATTCACGAGCAGTGAGTTTTGCCTCACTATTTGTTTGTTATACCGTATATTGGAGCTGAAATAGTGAGTTCAACTCACTATTACTGATATTTGCCTCATACAAAAGGCGAATATGGAGCCGCTCGTCAGATCGTTAGTTCGCTTTCGTCTGCAGACGGATCAYGTTCCAAGAAGCTTTCGCAAGCTGCGCTTTCACTCGTCCGTTGTCGATGGAGGAGCTGCCGCCGCTGCGAGGGGCGACATTGTTCGGGTTCTCTTTCGTATTTACGGCCATAAGGTCGTTGCTCTCCAGCACGATATGCTCGATCAAGCTGACTGGGCCGAAGCTGCGGAGGTCGACGTCCAGCTCCATGTTCTCGCCAAGATGGCGGTTAACGGCGAAGATCGTCACTTCTCCAGTCTCCTCATTGTGCACGCTGATCGCTTCCAGGTAAGGAACATCCGTGTAATCCTTGGAATCATACTTCGGCGAAGAGGTAATGGCATGCAGGACAGTTCCTCTGCCGTAAACCGAAGCATGAAGGAACGGATAATAAGTCGTTTGCAGCCAGAGAGGTCCGCCGTTCTCGGTCGTAATTGGCGCGATGACATTAATCAGCTGAGCGATACATGCCATTTTTACGCGATCCGCGTGCTTCATGAGCGTTATCAGATAGCAGCCAACCGCGAGTGCATCCGCATGTGTGTATACGTCCTCGAATTCCGGCGGTGCTACTTGCCACCGCTCATCCACGCGGCTTGATCCAATCGTGTTCCAAACGTTCCACTCATCCAGCGAGAGCATGATCTTCTTCTTGCTCCGCTTCTTCGCTTTCACGTAATCGCAGATCGATGCTACGCTGTCGATGAATGCGTCAAAGTTCAGTGAGCTGGCAAGGAAGTTGGCCGTATCGCCCGCATTGTTGTTGTAGTAAGCATGCAGAGACAGATAGTCGACGGTATCATAAGTCAGATCAAGCACAGTCGCTTCCCAGTCGGCGAACGTACTCATGCCGCTGGATGAACTGCCGCAAGCGACCAGYTCGATCGAAGGATCGACCCAGCGCATTGCTTTGCCGGTTTCATTGGCTAGACGGCCGTATTCAACGGCTGTTTTGGCGCCAATCTGCCAAGGGCCGTCCATTTCGTTGCCCAGACACCATGTTTTGAACTTKTGGGGATTCTTGTAGCCATGTGAGATACGAAGGTCGCTCCAGTACGAACCGGAAGGATGATTGCAATATTCGACGAGGTTTCTTGCCGCATCGATACCGCGCGTGCCGAGATTGACGGCCATCATGACCTCCGAGCCGACCAGCTTAGCCCAATCGGCGAATTCATTCGTACCGACCTCGTTCGTCTCCGTCGTCCACCAAGCAAGGTCTAGCAGCCGCTTCCGTTCGGACTTCGGACCGACGCCGTCTTCCCAGTTATAGCCTGATACGAAATTGCCGCCCGGGTAACGAATGATCGGAACTTGCAGAGCGCGAATGGCTTCGATTGCATCGCGGCGGAAACCGTTCTCGTCAGCTGTCGGATGCCCCGGCTCGTAGATGCCGCCGTACACAGCGCGTCCTAGATGCTCGATGAATGATCCGTATAGTCTTGGATCCACGGGCGATATAGCAAAATCTTTATCGATTAGCATAGTTGAYTTCAGGGACATAATCATGCATCCTCCTAAATGTTGAATGAAGTAAAATACGAATCCTAAAAGATTGAATTAACAATTAATATGTATCATAATGAATTAAATGTTTCAATACGATTCGTTAGGATTAACTAAATTGCGTATTCTAAAGGGGCGATAAAATCCATGTATCTATCGACAAACGCCGCTTCGCTTCAGGTGTATGAAGCGCTCGCGAGTGAGGTCAGACTGCATATAATCGATAAGCTGTTCATAAGGGAAATGCATATTAAGGAGCTGGCGTCCGAGCTATATCTAAGCAATGCGATTGTGAGCAGCCATGTGAGCAAGCTGGAGAAGGCGGGAATCGTCGGCAGCAAAATGAGGCGGGTAGGCGGGGGGACGTATAAGTATTGCTTCGTGAATACGGCTTTCATGCAAATACAGCTCACTCCTGCCAAACAAGCCTCGGGCGGCTATGAGGAAGTGTCCGTTCCCGTCGGCCATTATACCGATTACGAGGCATGGCCGACCTGCGGTATCGCAACAACAGAGAGAATGATCGGCCAATACGATAACCCGGCTTACTTCATGGATCCCGAACGGGTTAACGCGGGCATTCTATGGTTTGCGCGCGGATTCGTTGAGTATAAAATACCTAACTATCTGTTCAAGGATCAGATGCTGAGAGAGATCGAGATTTCGATGGAAATCGGCTCTGAGGCTCCACATATTAACGAGCAGTGGCCATCGGAGATTAGATTCTCGCTTAATGGCCAGCCAATTGGAGCATGGACAAGCCCGGGCGACTTCGGTGAAACGAGAGGAAGACTCAGCCCGAGATGGTGGCATTCGGACGTCAATCAATACGGACTGATGAAAGTATTGCGCATTAATGAGAGCGGCACGTTTATTGACGGATTGCGGATTTCAGACACCTGCATCGGGCAGCTGCAACTGGATGCCAGCCACTGGACGTTTCGACTAAGCGCGCAGGATTCCCAGCGCGGACGCGGCGGACTAACGATTTATGGCAAGGGCTTCGGCAATTATGATCAGGATATCGTCGTAAAAAGCTATTACGAATGAAGCGAGAACACCTACTCTCTATGAACCTTGAAACGATCCATGTAAATACTATGGTTCATTTTTTGCTATAATTAGAGAGATGTTAAAACTATTTGTTAAAGCCCTAACGATTTGTTCGTCCGTTATGGAGGCGATGAATTTGGCATAAGGCGCTGTACACGGCAAAAAGAAACGGGCGAAACGGCATCATTCGCAGTCGGATTGGCGAGCAGGTCGCGGTTCATGGCTGAGCATGATCAGCATCCATACGAATGAGAGATTACAGGGTTGTTCCATGAGGTACTCATGGAGCAGCCCTGTTTTTTTTCGGAGCAGAAGCCAGCCATCATCGAAAATTACAATAAATATCGCCGAATTGTTATATTCCCGTTTTTTTGAGGCGCTTACAATTAACTTATGAAAGCGGTACAACGTGCAAGGCAAAGCGGTCTTCATGGCCGCCTTCCAGTACCCGAACTGCATCTTAGGGATTGTAAGAAAGGAATGTTTTGCTGTGGATAATTATAGTACTGCCAGTGTTGAAAGCGTCACCAAAATAGTAAAACGAAAGGACCCGAAATGGGGGCACACATGGAGAGAGTATAAGAAAAGCAAATATTTGTTTTTTATGCTTATCCCGGTCATCCTCTGGTACGGGGTCTTCCATTACGGCCCTTTATACGGCATATTGTTAGCTTTCAAGGACTTCAGTCCACGGCTCGGGATCATCGGCAGCCCGTGGGTCGGTCTGGATCATTTCAAATTTCTGTTCTTCCAATCGCCCGACTTCATGCGCATATTCCGAAATACGCTGCTGATTAGCTTCTACAACATCATCTTCGGTTTTCCTGCGCCGATCATACTCGCGTTATTGTTGAATGAGCTGCGCTTCAAAATGTTCAAGCGGATCGCCCAGTCGATCTCGTACATTCCCCACTTCTTCTCGTGGGTCGTGCTCTCCGGAATCATCATCGTCATGCTGTCGCCATCGGAAGGGCCAATCAACTTTCTGATGAAGATGGTAGGTCTTGAGCCGATTTATTTTCTGGCCGATACGAACTACTTCCGCGCTACGCTCGTAGCGACGAACATATGGAAGGAGATCGGATGGGGGACGATTATTTATTTGGCCGCGCTGTCCGGCATCGATCCTACGTTGTACGAAGCTGCTGTTATCGATGGCGCTAACCGCCGAAAGCAAATATGGTACATTACGATACCTTCGCTGCTGCCGGTCATTACCATTATGTTCATTCTGTCGCTCGGCGGCATCCTGAACGCGGGCTTCGATCAAATATTCAACCTTTACAACCCGGCCGTCTATGAGGTCGCCGACGTTATCGACACCTACGTGTATCGAGCAGGTATCCTGGGAGCTCAGTTCGGGCTTACGACCGCGGTTGGATTATTCAAAAATGTCATCGGCATTATGCTGGTGCTGTCAACGAATTACGTCGTGAAGAAATTGGGACAAGAAGGCGTCCTGTAGCCAGGCGCATGGAAGGAGAAACCAACATTGAAACCAACTGTAGGCGAAAATATTTTTCAAACCGTGCTCGTCATTTTCTTTCTGGTGTTATGCGCCGTTACGATCTATCCGTTCCTTCATCTTACTTCCATCTCCTTGAGCTCGCCGGCGGAAGCCAGCCGGTTCGGCTTCCATCTCTATCCGAAGGATATTGACCTGACCGCTTGGAATCAGGTGATGTCGCAGAAGAAGATTTGGATAGGCTTCGGTAACTCCGTCTTCCGGACGGTGGTCGGAACGATACTAACCTTGATCGTAATGTCGCTCTGCGCTTATCCGTTATCGCGTAAATATTTGCCGCACCGCAGCTTCTATACGATGATCATCCTCTTCACGATGTTCTTCGGCGGCGGCATTGTGCCGACGTACCTGCTGATGAAGTGGCTCGGTCTGATGGACTCGCTGTGGGTGTACATTTTGCCAGGACTCGTTCCTACATTCTCAATGCTTGTCCTGCGCAACTTCTTCATGTCGATACCAGCTGAGCTTGAGGAATCCGCCAAGATTGACGGAGCTAATGATATCCGCATCTTATTCGGCATCGTGCTGCCGCTTTCGAAGCCGGTGCTCGCAACGCTGGCGTTATGGACGGCCGTTGGTCACTGGAATGCCTGGTTCGACGCTGTGCTGTACATTTCCGATCAAGGCAAGCAAGTCCTGCAGTTTTTCTTAAGGGAAATCGTCATCACGAACTCCGACGCGGAGACGCTTGGCCGATCCGCGATCGCGAACACGAGATACGAATCCTCTATTAAGGCGGCCACCGTTATGTTCGCCGTGCTGCCGATCTTGGTCGTCTACCCTTTCCTGCAAAAATATTTCGTCAAAGGAACGATGATCGGCTCGCTGAAAGGTTGATTCGGTTTACTCGGGGGCACTCGCTGTCCCCGTTTAAATAAATGAGTTGCTTAAACATAAAAAGGGAGGAAGTAAAAGAAATGAAACAAGGCTTGAAGCTAGGCATCGCAATCATGCTATCGTTCTCGCTGCTTGCGGCAGGATGCTCGTCCAATGGAAATGGCGGCAATAATAACGGCAGCGCTCCGTCGAATGCAGGCGGGGAGACTAACGCTCCGAAGGAAGAAGCGCCTGTTGAAATTACGTTCGCTGGATCGACGTGGGACGTGCCGACGGAAGACGGCAACTACGTTCAGAAATATCTCGAAGAGAAATACAACGTGAAGATTATCAACATGCGCRTTACGGACGAGAACTTGAAGCTGAAGATTGCAGCTAACGAGGTGCCTGATATTTTCCCGCAATCGCCGACTGAGACCGACATGGTCAACTGGGCTAGACAAGGCGTTATTGCAAGCATTTCCGTCGATGAAATCAAGCAATACATGCCTACTTACATAGCGGACGTGGAGTCCGTGGAGCCGAAAGCATGGGACGTAGGTCTCGTCGACGGCAAAAACTACGGCATTCCGCGGGTTTGGCTCAACGGCTCGACGGGGTTCATTCCGCTTTATAACAAAGCATGGCTGACTAAGATCGGTTACACGGAGGCGCCGAAGACGATCGAAGAGTTCGAAGACGTGCTGACTAAGTTCCGCAACGACGATCCGGACGGCAACGGGCAGAAGGATACGTACGGYATGAGCGGTCGCGGCAAAAACGCCAGAAACCAGCTGTTCAACCCGATCTATGCGGCATTCGGCGTCAATCCTTACGTGTTCTCTGCTGCAAGCGACGGCACGATTACTTGGGGTGGCATCTCCGATCAAGCGCTTGAAGCGACGAAGCTGCTTAACAAATGGTATAATGCCGATCTGATCGACCCTGAATTCATGACAGATGACAACGGTCTAATGGGCCAAAAATTCAACAGCCAAAAGATCGGTATCAACGATACGAACATGTATCACCATCTGTTCGGACAATTGCAGACGTTTAAGGACAATGGCATCGAGCCAGCTTACGGCAAAGGCTTGATCGGCCCGGCTGGCAAATCGATGGCGCTATCGAACGGCGCTTTGCAAACGCCGCTTCTGCTCGGCGCGCAAGTTGAGAAGGATGAGAAAAAACGGATCAAAATCCTGCAAATTCTTGAAGAGATCGCAATGAACGACGAGACGTACTTAGCTACTGCATTCGGCGAGGAAGGCGTCTCCTATGAGATGAAGGACGGCGTTCCCGCTTTGATCGAGCCTTACCTGTCGGATAACAACAAGCGTTACGAGATGGGCATCGGCGGCTTCTACAACCCGCTTATCGAGAGAGCCGTGACGACTTGGAAGTTCCATATGCCGCAGGAGAAGCTTGATTTCAAAGCACAGTTGACCGAAGGCTTCGAATTAATCTCCGACGTGCTTGGACCGACGGTACTTGAGAGCAAAGGCAAGTACAACGCCAACTTGTCGGCGCTGCAGGACGAATTCTACACGAAGGCGATTATCGCCAAAAACGCAGCCGACGTGGAGAAGCTGTTCGCGGATTTCAAAGCGCAATGGCTGAAAGCCGGCGGCCAAGAAATTCTCGACGAGGCGACGAAAGTGTATCAAGAGCGCCGTGCGGCAAGCAATTAATTTCTAAACGATAGGGTGAAAAGCTCATTCTTCCGCAATCGCGGAAGGGTGAGCTTCTTCTCGGTATTGCATGGACGAATTCAATGATGGCGCATAGATGATGCTTTATTTTTCTGTTATTCTATTAATAGAAATTGCAAGCGTTATCATGAATGCAGCAGGGTTGAAGGTGGTAGTGGTAGCCTATGAGATTGTTAATAGCGGATGACGATGATTATACAAGAGAAGGGCTCAAGGAAAGCATCGACTGGGAGCAATACGGCATTCATGACGTGCTGCTCGCGGGAGACGGCGCGGAAGCGCTGCGGATGTGCACGGTTCATCGGCCAAATATCGTGCTGACCGACATTCGGATGCCGAAGCTGAACGGTATCGAGTTCGCCGAGAAGCTGTCCCTGAAGTCACCGGGCAGCATATTGATTTTTATGAGCGGTTACATGGATGTCGAATATTTGCGCAGCGCCATCAAGCTGTCGGCGGTGGAATATATCGAGAAACCGATCAAGCTGGCAGACGTGGAGCAAGCCATACTGAAGTCTGTTCGTGCGCTGGAGGAGAAGCAGGCGCAGAGCTCCGTCTACAAGCAGAAGAATGAGCTGGTGCGACAGAAGCTGGCCGGCTTGCTGTGCGACGAGCATGCGGATTCGGAGGAACTGCTAAGGCTATGCCAAGAGACGGGTTTTCCGCCCTATAAACGATATATTAGCTTCATTGTCAAAGCGCCTAGTTCGGATTTGACATCTATAATAGGAGATTGGCGCGGCTACGGCATTGAAGCGATCGGCGAGCAGTTGGATCGCAAGCTTTGCTTTATAATCGTAGCTTGTCAAAACGATGAATATAAACAGCTCTATTCCATTATTGATAGATGGCTTAGCAAAAACGGGGCATGTACGGTGGCCATTGGCGAGGAGGCAAACGGAATGAATGCCATTCCGGACAGCTTCCGGACTGCGCGCAGGGCGCTGGACCGTTCCTTCTATGAGCCGGATGTGCGCTGCCTGCGCAGCAATACGGTAGAAGATACAGGAGGTAATGATTGGTATAACGGTGCGCTACCGGCTTTTTATAAATTAAGCAAGGACAATCCGGAAGGCTTAAGCGAATGGTTGGCAGAGCTGTTCGCATCGATGCGAAGGAAGCGATACCCGGCCAAGGATAAAGCGGTTGCGCTTCTGGATACGATGGCCCATTCGCTGCTCGGCGACAACCGCAAGTTGGTCGAGACGTTAGCGAATGAGCACGGCTTCGCGGAAGCCGGACACTATTTGAAAAAATGCGAGACGCTTGATAACGCCGAATTATTCATGCATGCCGTTCTATCGGTATGGATGGAGGAGAAGCGGCAATCGTCGGGGTATTCACGGCTCGTGCAGGAAGTAATGAGTTATGTTGCCGCTAATTATCGCAGCATCGATCTCGATCTTACGATGATCGCCGGCCATATGCATTTGTCGACAAGCTATCTAGGCAAGCTGTTCAAAGAAGAGACGGGCACTTCGATCAAGCAATACATTAGCGATTATCGAATCGATCTGGCGAAGAAGCTGGTGGAGAATGAGCAATACAAGATGCATACGATCGCCGAGCTATGCGGCTTCGCCAGCGCCAGCTACTTCGTCAAGGTTTTCAAGGCCGCTACCGATCTGTCTCCGATGCAGTACCGGAAGAAGAGCTGACCGATGAAGCTGATCGATTATTTGAACGATATGTCGCTGCGGAAGAAAATAATGATCTTGTTCGCCATCGTCGGCATCGTGCCGCTTATCGTTACGTTCTTCATCTCTTATGGCGAGATCCGCAAGCTGGCCGTTGATGGGCAAAGCTACGCGGAGAATCAGAATTACGAGCAGATGCTCGTTACGCTGTCCAAAAAGTTTTATCATTTGGAAGAGCTGACGTCGATGATTATCGTCAACAAAGATTTGAACGCGATATTGTCCAAAAAACCATCCGAGATGAAGATACCTGAGCAGTTAGCTGTCTTCAACAACGTTGTTGCCTATTCGCAGATCATGGAGAGCAATTCCGAGTTCGACCGCATTGTTTATTACATCAATGACGATTTCATTCTGACCGGTGATGATACGTTGTTCCGCAGGTTAGGAGATGTAAGCGATATGCCTTGGGTGAAGAGCGTATATGCAAATAACGGCAGGTCGGCATGGGTCGTTCGCGAAGAGCCGGAGAGCGTTCCGAGCAAGTATTTGGCGCTAGGCCGCTTGCTTTGGAATCCGGCGAATCTAAGCGAGCCGGTCGGTATCGTCACGTTGAATATCGATACGAATCAAATCAGGCAAAGCTTAACGAAGTCGAATCCGCAGCAATTGGTCTATATCGCGACGGCGGATGGAGATTTGATTGCCAGCACCGGTGAAGCCGAATACGAGGAGATGCATCTGCCGGAGCCGATAGACAGCGGCGGAGCATTCAAGAGCGTGTCGCTTGCAAGCGGCACTTATTTGGCGCGCGGGCAGAAGATCGGCAACACGAATCTGTATCTCGTTACCGTCCTATCGAACAAGGCGGCGACTGAAGCGATTCACAACATCCGGACGCAGGTGCTGTCTACGTACGCCATTATTACATTCATTATATTGATCGTTATTTTTCCAGTGGCGAAGTCGATTACGCGCAGAATATTGCTGCTCATGAACAGGATGAGCCAGGTTCGCCAGGGCAGGCTGAACGAGCTTGACATTTCGCCGAGCAAGGACGAGGTTGGACAGCTAATTTCCAGCTATAACTATATGATAGGCAGCTTGCAGGAGCTTCTTGCGGAGCAATTCAAGCTGGGGCAAGAGAAGAACGAAGCGGAGCTTAAGGCGCTGCAGTCCCAGATCAATCCGCATTTTCTATATAATACGCTCGATATGCTGAATTGGATGGCGCAGAAGGGCGAGCGCGAAAATATTCAGCAAATCGTTTACGCGCTGTCAGGCTATTATCGACTTATTCTCAACAAAGGGGAGGATTTCGTCACGGTTAGGGACGAGGTTCGCCTCAGCGCCATTTATATGGACATCCAGATGAAACGTTTCAGAAACCGGATCCAGATAGATTTCGATGTCGCGGAAGAGGCAATGGACTGTCTTATTCCGAAAATAACGCTGCAGCCGCTCGTCGAGAACGCGATCATTCACGGCATTTCCGAGAAGGAGGGCGGAACGGGCGTCATCCATGTCACGGGCGGTGTAGCGAACGGACGCCTGCTACTGGAGGTGAGGGATGACGGTGTCGGCTACCAGCAAGGGAGAGAGACGCCGCGAAGTCACAAAGGAAGCGGCTACGGTGTCAAAAATATCGAAAAAAGGCTGGAGCTGTATTTCGTCCAGCCCGCGACTTTGCGGTTCACCAGTATCGCTGAAGGCGGGACATGCGTCACGATCGACGTTCCTGCCGTGAGAAGTGGACCGGAATAACGAAGGGAGGGAATCGAATGGGAATTGCCGGATTCCGAAAAGTAGGGCTGTCGCTGCTTGTCATCGGTATCGCCATTGTCATGTCCGCGTGCTCGGACCGGAAGCCGGATGCTGCTTCCGAGCAGCGCGCCGAGGCTGGAGATGAGATACAGACTGACGTTGTGGAGCTTAAGGCGGTTACGATGGGCACTGAGCCTGCCAGCGGAATGGACAGCTTCTACAAGCAGCTCGACGCCATGACGATCGATGATCTCGGCATCACCGTTCGGTTCGTCTTCATTCCTTGGGGCGAGGAGAAGAACGAGATCGGCAGGGCCATTGCGACGAAGGAATACGATCTCTACGTCGGGGGCTTCTGGACTGACTTCAAGCAATACGCGAAGCGGAACGCCTTCGTCGATCTCGCGCCGATGCTGAACGAGGTGCCGGCGCTCGCGGAGCATTATGGAGACGTGTTGGAGCGAGCGATGCTGGATGGTAAGTTATACGGTATTCCATCCTTCGGCAAGCCGGGTGCCGGATATCAAGGCGTGCTCTACCGCGAGGATTTGCGTCAGCAATGGGGGCTTCCGGTTCTGGATAGCTTCGAGGCGCTGGAACAATATTTGTACAAAGCGAAGGAGCAATACCCAGACACGCCGATGATCAACGATAAGAGGTTCGGTGATCTGCTATGGCAACTGCTGGCAGGGGGCGACTACTACACGATCGTAAACGATTATGCGGTAGCGCCGGTGAAAGATCCCTACAAGGTCATGAGCAAGTATGACACGCCGGAATACGAGCAGATCGTACGCAAAGCGAAGCAATGGTACGAAGACGGCGTTGTCGACCGGGATATCCTTGCGTCCCAAGGCAACGAGACGAGCAAGACGTTCGAGCTCATGAAGGCCGACAGGAAACCTCTTGAATTCAGCAATCATTTCGGCGCGGTATCCGGCAACTATATCGACGTATTGAAAGCGAGGTATCCTGAGCAGCAGTTCGGCTGGTTGGACATTGGGTTCGACTTATACCCGGCGACGGTCTTCCTGCCGAAGGTATCGGTCGATTCGTCGAGCATGATCTCGATCGGCTCGAACTCGTCTTATCCGCTATTGGCGCTGAAGTTTCTGGAGAAGGCGCATACCGATCAGTCGTATTACGATCTGCTCATGTACGGCGTTGAAGGCGAGAACTACAAGCTGGACAACGGAAGGGTATCCTATGAGGGAATACCGGAGCAGAACCGTAAGCCGGGATGGACGGGACTGACGGACGGCTATATGTCTTATCCGTCCAAAGCGCCTGGTGAATGGCAGTCTATCATCGACAAGCTGACGGTAACGGAAGGGCCGAAGCTCGCGGAAGCGAACGGCATCGATCCGTATGAAGGCTTCATCTTCGATACGTCCGTTGTTTCGGAAGAGCTGGAGCGATTGGAGAAGATCAGGCAAGCTTACGTGCAGCCGCTTTCCGTCGGCGTAAGTGTCGATATCGACAGCGAGCTTGCCGAGATGAGGAGTGAGCTGAAGGATGCAGGTATGACGGAGTATCTGAACGCGCTGCAATCGCAGCTCTACTCGTACGCCAAGTCGAGGTCGGCAAGGCGATAAGCCGGCCATAAAGCGCATAACCCTTTGGGGCAATACGGAGATGGAGTTGTTTCATCATGATGAAATAAGGGCTGCACAAGCATGTCGAATATGACCTGCCGGGACAGCCCCAACGCTATCCGTTCAACTTGCTCTACTCGTGAATTTCCGTCAACAGCTTGCCGAGCGCATCAAGCGCTTGCTCTTCCTGCTCGCCGTCAATTTCAAGCGTCACTTCCTCGTTTGCAGCGATACCGAGCGTAAGCATGCTCAGCGAGCTTTTGCCGTTTACTTTTTTGCCTTTATTGATAAGGGTAATCTTGCAAGGAAAGGTGCTTGCGGTTTGCACGAATGTTTTGGTCGGACGGACATGAAAGCCCGTCGGATTAAGAATGGTGAAGGTTTTGCTGACCATTATGAATTCACTCCGTTTCTCATCTGTTCTACAAGTTGCGTAATTTCTTGCGTGCTGCGCATCCGAAGCGCTTGATCGGCATAACCGGACCAGTGCGCTTGATCAAGCTGGCCAATGAGCTCCCTTGATGGGAGGATGGAACCGGCGCTCATGCTGAATTCATGCAGGCCAAGACCAAGCAAGAGCGGAATAGCCGTAGCGTCGCCCGCCATTTCGCCGCACATGCCGACCCATTTGCCTTCCGTCTCCGCCGCTTGAATAACGAGACGAATCAAGCGCAGCAAGGAAGGGTGCCAAGGCTGGTACAGATAGGCCACGTTTTCGTTCATGCGGTCAGCAGCCATTGTATATTGAATCAAATCATTCGTTCCAATACTGAAGAAATCGACTTCCGGAGCGAACAAGTCGGCAGAGACGGCTGCGGCCGGAATTTCGACCATCATGCCTACTTCGATATGCTCGGCCAGCTGTACGCCTTCGGCGATTAGCTTCTGTTGTTCTTCCGCGAGCAGCCGCTTGGCCTCCAGCAGCTCTTCGAGCACGGCGATCATCGGGAACATGATTTTCAGGTTGCCGTAACGGCTTGCCCGAAGCAGCGCCCGCAACTGCGTGCGGAACAGGTCCTGTCTATCCAGACAGAGACGAAGCGCCCGAAGTCCAAGGAAGGGATTGCTTTCCCTCGGAAGATCCATATACGGAAGCTCTTTATCGCCACCGATATCCAGCGTCCGGATAACGACCGGCTTAGGGCTCATTTTCTCAAGCGCATATTTGTAGCTGGCGAACTGCTCCTCCTCCGTAGGAAGAGAATTGCGGCCCATATATAAAAATTCCGTGCGGAAAAGTCCGATGCCTTCGGCCCCGTTGTCGATGGCCTTTTGAATATCCTCCAGTTTACCGATATTAGCCGCAAGCTCGACCTGCTTGCCGTCACTGGACAGCGTCGGCTGATCCTTCAGCTTCGCCAATTCGATTTTTCGCTGATCGTCCTGTTGCTTCTTTACTTGATAAGTTTCAAGCTCATTGGTAGTCGGATTAATAAGGATGAGTCCTTCATTAGCATCCATGATCACGACGGTATTGTCCGGTACGGCATAAATCGCTGCGCCTGCACCTACGATTGCGGGTATTTCCAGCGAGCGGGCCATAATGGCGGAATGAGAGGTGCGGCTGCCGACCTCGGTAATGAATCCGCGAACGAGAGCCAGATTAAGCTGGGCCGTATCCGAAGGAGTCAGATCCCGTGCAACAATAACGCATTCTTCTGTTAGATTGGCCAAGTCCATATGCGGAACACCTCGCAAATGACTCATTATTCGGCTCGAAATGTCCTCTATATCAACCGCGCGTCCGCGGAGCAATTCGTCCTCCATCGATTGCAGCAGCTCAATAAAGGATTGAGCTGTTTCATGTAACGCGAATTCGGCATTAATGGCTTCATCCGTTATTTTCTCTTCAATGGCATCAATGAGATCCGGATCCTCAAGCAGCATAAGATGGCCTTCGAAAATCTCAGCTTTGTCCGCTCCAAACCGCTCTTCAGCGGCGTCCCGGATGACTTCCACTTCGCCTCGGGAGACGGCTACAGCTTCACGGAACCTTGCAATCTCCTGTTTCCCGTCCGCAACGGCAGTCCGGACCGGAACGAAGCGCTCCGAAGTAAGGAAGAAGGCGGGTGCGACCGCGATGCCGGGCGATGCGCCTATCCCTCTCAATGATTGTGTCATCGTTCGATCATTCCTTTCCGTGCCGGACCCATTGTCCCAGCTGTTGATATTGCTCCGCCGTACGCGCATGAAGAGGGCTCTGCCCGCTTAACCCCGTATACTCCGTTATCGTCTGATGAATGCCATGTTTCTTAATCGCTTCCTGCAGCTCAACGGCCTCCGGATCATCCGAATAGTCGAAGTGCAGGGCTGCTGCCATGGCGTTGGTCAAATGCGTAACGGTTATCCCGCATTGGTTAGCGAGCGAAGCCGGCCGCACAAGACGGTCTTGCGGCGATAACTTCCGAATCGGTGAGCGGCCAATCCGGACGATTTCGTCAACTAAATAAGGGTTAATGAAGCGCTCAAGTATTTGCTCGATATATTGCGAGTGCGCCGCTTCGTCGAATTGATAGGTTTGTATGAGTGCGGCACCGGACTCCTGCAGCGCTCCTCTAACCTCAGCCACGATGGTCGGGTCCTTCATCGCTTCCTGGATAGTCGTATAGCCCTTCAAGTAGCCATGATAAGCGGCGCAGCAATGTCCGGTATTGACCGTAAACAGCTTGCGCTCGATATAGGGCTCGAGCTGATCGACATAGTGGACGCCGCCGATTTCTTGATGTCCGGGCAGCACGATAGAACGATCGATCGTCCACTCATAGAATGGTTCAACCGTAACCAGCAGCGGATCYTCGTTTTGCTGAAGCGGGACGATCCTGTCTACCGCAGCGTCCGGGAAAGCGACAAGTCGGTCGGCCAGCGTCCGATCCTCAGTCGACAGGTGTTCATAGACCAAATGCTTAAGCGTCGTACTGCCGCCTAAGGCGTTCTCGCATGCAATAATATGAAGAGGCTCCCGGCTGCCCGCTAACCTAAGCTCGATTCCCTTAGCGATGGCGGCAGCAATATGCTTCAGAACCGATACACCGACGGCGGTCGTAACAAGATCGGCCTCTGCGATCGTTCTGGCGACCAAAGATAGATGTTTACCGTTAATGGCGGTAACTTGATCGACAAGAAATGTGTCAGCCTGCTCATTGGCAAGCTTGACGGTATATTGCCGCTTCATCTGCAGGAGGGAAACGAGAGCATCGTTTACATCCACGAAAGCAACCTCATACCCTGATTGATGCAGCAGCAGACCTATAAAACCTCTGCCGATATTGCCGGCTCCAAAGTGAACGGCCTTCATTCCTGCATCCCCGCTTCGAAAATAGATATGAGTTCTTCCTCCGTAGAAGCATTCATAATGCGCTGCATATCCTCTTCTTCAGACACGAGCATAGCGACGTTCGTCAAAATATTCAAATGGTCGTCACCTACCGCCGCTAAACCGATAATTAATCGAGCGGGTTCATCGCCTTCAAAGTCTACGCCTTCGGGTACAGTAAGAATAGCTATGCCTGTCGAGCGGATAAAAGCCTTCGACTCATTCGTACCATGCGGCATGGCAAGACCTCCTCCGATATAGGTGGACAGATCATCCTCTCGCTCAAGCATTTTGCCGATATATTCCGAAGGTACGTGTCCTGCGTCAACAAGCAGTTGCCCGGCCATGCGAATGGCTTCGTATTTGTCTTTCACATTTACATTCAGTTTGATTTTTTCTTTCGCTAAAATAGTCATTGCTTACTCTCTCCAATCCATTTTGTTTTTATATACTGTTCCAGCTTCTTTGATATGAAAGCTTTGATGCTTGCTTTATCGCCATTTTCCAGTATCGCAATCATTTCCGGCAGCAGCAGCATCGCGCTTATTTCGCTCAGCACTTCCAAGCTGGACTTATCCAGCTTTGCAGGTCCCAGCATCATTAATACTTGTTTAACCTTTATCGTTTCATCATCGTTAAGAAGCAGGGACTGATCGTAACGGTACAAGGCGAGCAGCGGCTCTTGAAGCCATTCGCTTCGGGTATGGATTAAGGCAAGCTCCGTATCCGGAATGACAAGACTGCCTTGCTGTTCTCTTGCCAGCAGTTGCGCAGCTATTTTCTCGCTATGGGCCAAAATGTCCGGCTTCCCAATCATCGAGATCATCGGCAGAAACTGTGTTTCTAACTTCAATCGCCGCTCCGAAATGGACAAATCATGAACGGTGAAGCTTTCGAGCAGCCGTAGGATGCTGCCGGAATATTGCTGCAGCAGTGTCAAACGATCCATTGGCGACTGTATAGACGGCTCTGACTCAGCGGCGTGAGAGAGCTTCTTTAAGGTCGTGCTCTCAATATAAGAGCGAAGCTTATCCGTTTCCTCTTGGGTAAGTAGAGGGCTGAGCTTAATGTACTGGCCTGAATCCAAAGGCAGGTCGACGGTCGATATGACCAGGTCATATTGATTCGAAGGCAGCCGTGCGGCTTCGTACCAAGAGTAATGACCCAATAATTCGATTTGCGGCAGCTTCTTCGTTATTCTTACGGCGAGCAGCTTAGATGAACCGATGCCGCTCGTACAAACGAGCACAGCTCTAATTTTTCTCGGGAATTGTTTTACGCGTTCAATGGAAGCGCCGAAATGCATAACAATATAACCGACTTCCTCGTCAGGCACGACAATTGAAGGGATAACCTCATTCACGCCTTGCCGGACCGTGGCGAATAGCTGGGCGTAATCCTTCTTAATTGGCGCCAGCATCGGATTACGTATCGCGATGCCGTCTCTAATCCGCTGAAAGGCCTTTTTTATATGTTGAATTAACCCTTCTAAGAGCGAGCGGTCTTCCAAAAGCGGTATTTGCAGATGATCCTGGGCGTAACGGATCAACAGCGTCACAGACTCGATAATTGACATATCGTCGTGATGAATCAAGAGACTGCTTTCAAAAAAAGCGTTGTTGTCGAGCAATCGGGAAAGGTATCGTTGTTCTTCTAACGGAAGCTGTATATCAAGCAGGTCCAGCAGGCTTCTTAGCAAGCCGATTTCGCCGCCAGTGCCATAATCGTCCGATAGAATCAGATGGTTGTGTTCTATTCGGGTTAACGCAACCGACAGTTTAATAAGCAGTCGGGTGTAATCGGCTTCGGATAAGTCGTTTGGCCAATCGTCGTTAAGCTCCCATAATGCCTGTTCAAGCTTCTTGAAGTTATCCTTGCCGATCATGTCTAGAAGCTGTGCCGTTACAGGATTGGTCTGCGAAACCGTATGGTCTGCGAATTGCCCGAATAAATCGGAATCGTCAAAAAGATTGAGCGCAAGCAAACTAATGAAATGACGTTTCGCTGTTTCAGGGCCAATGAGTTCAACGCCGTAGCCTCTTTTACGGACAAGGGTTAATCCTTGCTTGATAATGGATTGTTCCAGCTCATCAAGGTCGTGGCTGATGGTCGGCATCGTCACGCGCAGCTCGTGAGCGAGCGAGAACAGCTTAATGGGCTCGTCATGCTCAAGGAGTCTGCAGAGAATCAGGGCCTGCCGTTCTTCTGCCGAATATTCGAATGAATCGGTTCTGTCGAATGATTGCTTGAAGTACTCCAGTGTATCCGTGTCGGCTTCGATCCGGATGCCAAGTCCAGAAATTTTATGAAGAAGAATACCGTTTGCGGCTAACAACCGTTCAATATCGTTAAGCTCGCGATGGATCGTCCTCGTGCTCGTTCCGACGATAGCCGCTATATCGGCCACGGTGATTTCATGCTTCCGCTCGAGCAGAAGCACAATAATACGGCGCTGCCTGGTAGACGCTTTTATATGAATCATCCTCCTCCCGAGGAATGAGCATAACGCCGACATGACTCTGTCAGCGTTAGGTAGAGTAGAATTAACTTAGTCTTTGTACGAGCAAATCATACTCTGGACTTTTGAGAAAATTATCGATCGAAATATGCTCCGCATCCGGAGCCTTTTGCCGCGCGCGGTCGGTGAGCGTCTTGTGTGTAATTACAATGTCGGCATCGGCCGGAATATCATTGATTGCCGTATTAATGACCGTGATCGGTAAATCCGCAGCATTTATTTTTTTGCGTAAAATGGAAGCGCCCATCGCGCTTGAACCCATGCCTGCGTCACAGGAAAAGACGATTTTGTTTATTTTCGCCTTCGTTGGCTTCGCCGACTGCGAAACAGACGGAGCTGCCGTACCTTTGGATTCAGCTTTCATTTGCTGAACTTTGTGCGCAGCGAGCTCAAGATCGTTCTCTGAATCATCCGCTTGCTTGCTTGTTTTCAGCAGCAGCGCAGCGACTAGGAACGAGACGATTGTGGCCACTACGACACCGCTAAACATCGCGAGGAAGCCGCCTTTAGGCGTCATCGTAATGTAGGCGATGATACTGCCCGGCGAAGGAGCGGCGACAAGACCGGCACCGAAGATGGAGAAGGTGAACGTTCCTGACACGCCTCCCGCGATAGCGGCAAGAATCAAGCGCGGGTTCATGAGAATGTAAGGGAAATAGATTTCATGAATACCGCCGAAGAAATGGATGACGACAGCGCCCGGAGCAGACTGTTTGACCATGCCTTTACCAAAGAGCCAGTATGCGAGCAGGATGCCAAGACCCGGACCGGGATTGGATTCCAGCATGTAAATGATCGATTGGCCTGCTTTGGATGCCTGATCAAGCGCAAGCGGTCCGAGAATGCCGTGATTGATCGCATTGTTCAGGAACAACACCTTTGCCGGTTCGATCAAAATGTTAGCGAGCGGCAGCAATCCCGTGTTAATTAGGAATTCGACGCCTTGTGCAAGCAGCTTGCTGAAGGTTTCGACTACAGGTCCGATTCCTTTGAAAGCCAGCAGCGCGAGTCCACCGCCGATAATGCCGGAAGAAAAGTTGTTGATCAGCATCTCGAAACCCGAAGGGATTTTGCCTTCAATGGATTTATCGAATTTTTTGAGCAACCATGCGGCAAAAGGTCCAACGATCATCGCGCCGAGAAACATCGGAATATCTGATCCTACAATAACCCCTGCCGTTACGACCGCACCAATGACGCCGCCCCGCACGCCATGAATCATTTGACCGCCGGTATAACCGATGAGTATAGGGAGCAAATAAGTGATCATCGGTCCGACAAGCGTTGCCAGACTTGCGTTCGGAATCCAACCTGTCGGTATGAATAAAGCCGTTATGAGTCCCCAAGCAATAAATGCGCCAATATTCGGCATGACCATGCCGCTTAGAAAACGGCCAAATCGTTGAACGGAAACTTTAACGCCGCCGGATGCCGGTTTATCTGATATCAGTTTACTCATGCAGCAACCTCCCATTTTTTAAAATTTATTCGTTGGTATAGTTCACTTCCAAAACCTAATTTAATCCTAATGTACAGCGCTTACATATTCAATCATTTGAAAAGCAGGTTACGTCATGATGACTGTTGACATCATTTTTCTATTTGCTTGGATTCCGGGTAGTTGGATTATTACAATTATTCGCGGCAAATTGCAATAGGATCTATCCTATCGTTTCAGTAAAATGGGAAGGAAGAAGCAACAGGATGGGAGGAATGAGCCGTAATGGCATACGTGTCGATATGCACGATATCCGATATTGAAGGCGCTGTCATCGATCCATGAGGACGTTGATAATATGAACGATTGCAGAGAGAGGGCAAAAGGATGAATCAGCTAATCGTATATGATGCGCCCAAGGGGGCGGCAAGTAACGACGATTTTATGGTGAGTGTAAGAGTGCCGGGCGGTGAGTGGCAGGAGCTGTTCGTCTACGAGGCGAAGGTGGATATGCATAACGTGAGACGTGCTTCGATGGTTTATTTCGATATGGATGGAACAGTAGAGGTCGCTATCCTATCCAAGCATCTAGTTGTCGAACAAGTAACTATCCGGCCGTTATCGTATGAAATTCCTTTYGAGCAGCAGGGAAATCGGGTCATCTTCAAGCTGGACCGGCCGCGCAAGCTAGCTATTGAAGTGAACGGTGAGCGTTTTGCGAACCTGCACGTGTTCGCGAACAAGATCGATCAAGCTCCGCCGCAGCCAACCGATCCGAACGTACTTATGCTAAAGCCGGCCATTCACCGGACGGAAGATATTTACCGTCTGGCGGCAACGCCAAACGAAACAAGCGGCAAGGCGCCTGACACCATCTATTTCGCGCCGGGCATGCATTACTTGGAGGAAACGCTGCTTCGCATTCCTTCCGGCACAACGGTATACGTTGCAGGAGGTGCAGTCGTGGTAGGCTCTTTCCTCTGCGACAACGTAAAGAATGTAACGATAAAGGGCAGGGGCATCGTCTACTTGTCGGACTTCCACCGGTTCTCTGCATTCCGCGGCGTACGGATTGTGTTCTCAAGCGATATCAGGGTCGAAGGCATCATTACGCTCGATCCGCCGCATTACAGCATCTATATTGGCAAGTCTCGGAACATTCATATCGAGAACTTCAAGTCGTTCAGCACGAGAGGCTGGTCGGACGGCATCGATATGATGGCCAGCGAGAATATTGTCATCGATGATGTATTCCTCCGCACATCGGACGACAGCATCGCGATATACGGAACGAGATGGGACTTTGTCGGCGACACCCGCAACGTAACGGTACGCAATTCGACGTTCTGGGCTGACGTCGCGCATCCGCTTATGATCGGAACACACGGCGACTATCATAAGAACGGCGATACAATTGAAAATATCGTATTCGAAAATATAGATATTCTCGAGCATCACGAGCCTCAGCCGAACTATTGGGGGGCGATGGCGATTAATGCCGGGGACAAAAATACGGTGCGGAACGTCAAATACTCGAATATCCGCGTTGAGGATTTCGAGCTCGGTCAGCTGTTCGATATTCGCGTCGTTTGGAACAAGGATTACAATCCGGTAGCAGGAAACCGCATCGAAAACGTGGAGTTCCGAGATATTACATACAACGGCCGCAACGAGAATCCATCGCGCATTTACGGATTTGACGAAGAGCGGATCGCTGCAGACATCCGTTTCATCAATGTCCGAATCAACGATAAGCTCGTAACGGATGCGGAGAGCGGGAATTTCGACCTGAACGATTTCGTTAAAGATGTGTCGTTCGGCTAGCATAATAAGAAGAAAACCTCACCCCCACGAACCTGGGTTCACGGGCAGTGAGGTTTTCCTGCTTTCATTATTCGGATTTGTTTTCCGTCTCGCAAGCTTCATCGACTGCGGATTGGAATTCCTCTTCATTGCGGGAAGCAAGCTTGTCGCCGTATTGGTCCAAGCGGTCTGGGCTGCTGGAAGGTCCATCGTTATCGGGCTTATTGTTTCTTCCTGACATTGTGCCATTCACCTCCGTTTTTAGAGAAGATTGATTCATGAACAACTTTATTGTTGTTCCAAATCGCAGAGGGATTTATGCATAGCAATCAGTCGAAAAGGCTCAAAAAATAGCCGGTTCACGAACTATGCTAGTATAGAGGTTATGATTGTTTAGATTAGGGCATATACGMGATTTCGCCTCTTTTGCTACGATTAATGGGTACACAGGAATGAATATGAGGGGGAATCGCTTTGAAAAAAAATAAATGGATCGCGTTAGCGATGATCGCTGTTATGACTACCGTAATCGGATGCTCTTCCGGGAACGGCGGCAACGCCGGCGGTAATTCGGATGCATCGGGAGAAGGTACGGAATCCGCACAAAACGCCGACGGCAAATTCGAACCGCCGATTACGATCACGACCGCTCGTCCGGTAGGTTCCGATTATACGTTCATCAATGGCGAGGATATTAACAACAATATTCACAACAAATGGACGAAGGAAAAGCTGGGCATCGAAATCAAGGATCTGTGGAACACGACCGATAATGGCGCCTATCATACGAAGCTTAGACTTTCCCTGACGACGCAGGATCAACTTCCGGACGTGTTCATCGTTCAGGATCAGAACCTGATTGCCGATCTCATTCAGTCGGGCAAGGTGAAGGATATCTCGAAGGATTTCGAAGCGTATGCCAGCGATCGGATCAAAAAGCTGTATGAGGAAAACAACGCATCGCTGAATCAAGTGAAGAAGGGGGAACAGCTTCTAGGTCTTCCGATCTTCTCGGCTGGCGACGGAACGAATCCGGTCTTGTGGGTACGTCAGGACTGGCTCGATAAGCTGAACCTGAAGGCTCCGACAACGATCGAAGAATTCGAAACGGTGATGGACGCATTCACCAATCAAGATCCGGACGGCAACGGCACGAAGGATACGTTCGGCTTCAGCTTGTCCGGAAGAAACGGCTTCTCCAATTGGATGTCCGACGTAAGCTTTGTCTTCGGCGCCTATACGGGCAAGTTCATTCCCGGCACTTGGCAGCAAGGAAGCGACGGCAGCTTGAAATACGGGTCCGTGCAGCCGGAAATCAAGAGCGGCCTAGGCAAGCTGCAAGAATGGTATAAAAAAGGCTACCTTGATCCGGAGCTAGCTGCCATTGACGAAGTGAAAGCGACCGAAAGCTTCATCCAAGGCAAGTCGGGCATGATTGCCGCTCCATTCTGGGCGATGGGCTGGCCGCTCGGAGACGTAGCGGGAACGAACCCGGACGCGAAGCTAAGAGCGTACCCGTTGCCGACRGGATCGGACGGTAAATCGGCTCGTTATACCGGCTATATCAACGAAGGCAAAGTGATGATGTTCAACAAGGATTTCGAACATATGGACGCATTCTTCTTGTACATGGACAAAATTTACGACAATCAATTCGAAACCGGCGACTTCAAGGACGGATTTTTTGAAGGCTACGATTACGCGATCGTCGACGGCAAGCCGGAATATGATTCGAAGAAGTTCCCGACGCCGCTTGAGGCGGCTGCATCATCGAGCAAATACAACTTGTTCTGGAACGTACCTGCTATCCCTTTCCAAGGATCAGCGAACTATGATTACATGTTTAACGGCGGAGAGCCAACCACGAGAGCGCATAGAGAAATTATGATTCAAGATCCGGAGATGGTACGTGCTGGAGCACTTAACTATCAAATGGCCGGAATCAACGCGCCAACCGAATTTTTGGGAGCGCCGACCGAGACGATGAGAAACAAAGGCRATAACCTGAAAACGATGGAGCTTGAGACGTTCGCCAAAATCATCTACGGCAACGAGTCCATCGATAAATTCGATTCCTTCGTTGCGGATTGGAAGAGCAAAGGCGGCGACCAAATCGAGAAAGAAATCAACGAATGGTATAAGAGCGTGAATCCGTAAAGACAAAACAGGGGCTGCACCGGAGGAGTTGATTCCACGGGGGCAGCCCTTTTGCATATTATCGATTGCGGAAGTTCTGAGGCGTAAGCTGATGGAATTCTTTGAAAATATGGATGAAATATTGCGTTTTCTGATAACCGATTTCCTTGGCGATATCGGAAACTTTTTTGTTCGTGCCCATGAGCAGTTCCGCGGCTTTCTCCATTCGAACGCGCAGGATGTAAGTAGACAAGCTTTCCCCGGTTTCCTTCTTGTACAATCGGGACAAGTAGACGGGATGCAGATAGACATGCTCGCTGACCCTTGTGAGAGAGACGTCCTCGTGCAGATGAAGCGCGATATACTCATGGATCTGGCGAATAATATGGTTGCGGTTAGGGGTTGATTCCTGTAGCGAGCGCTTGAACTGGTCGATGATCGATAACGCCCACTCCATGATCGCATCCGTCGATTTGAAATAAAACGATTCGGGCTGCAGGGGATGACCGACAAGGTCGGCGAACGAATCTCCCTGTTTGTGCGCAATGTAAGAGAAGCTGCTGAACAAGTAATAAACGATCTCCATAAGCTGCTGCTGCGATTGGCAAGGGGGACTGTTCAACTCCGCCATAATAAGCTCCAGCTTGCCGTTCACTTCCTCCCAGCGTCCGGTCTCCATCAACTGCTGGATGGTAGGCGACTGATGAAGCTGCACGAGCGGCTTCAGCTCCTTCCGTGGCTCATCTTGATCGAGTGTCCGCATGACGCCGCTGCGCGTTCCGATAGAACGGCCGAAGCCGTTAAGTGCCAGCAGGTATTGACGATATAGCTCGTGCCGGTAGGGAAAAGCGCTCGTGAGCAGGATGGAAACGGGCCGTTTCATGTATTGCAGAACGGCCTGCTGCAGGTCGCAGGTACGTTGCTGCAGATGCTCATGTGAACCGAATCGTTGGATGGGAAGCAGCAGGACAATGAATCGATAGGAATCCTTGCATGACCAAAGGGACGGAATGTCGTTTATTTTGCCGTATAAAATTTCCTCCGCCATATTGAGCAAGCCGTAGCTGAACAGCTCGAAGTCTTCCCGCGTTGCTTCCTCGCTTCCCGTTTCGATTCGAATCAACGCAAGCGCGCACTCCTCATCCGGTCCGATTGGCAATTGAAGGGCATGCAGATGCCGCTGCATCTCATCCGGCCCGTATTTGCGGCCCAGCAGCAGATCAAGCAGCAAATGCTCGCGCATGCGGTGAATGCCCAGTTTCACCATGTCGTTAGCGGCCGATAAGTGCTCGCTTTGCCTCTTCTCCTCGTCTATGAGGACTAGAACCTTCTGCAAGCAGGAGACGACTTCATCCTCGGTCACGGGCTTAAGCAAATAATCGGCAGCCCCGTGCTGCAGCGCTTTCCGGGCATATTCGAACTCTGAATAACCGGATAACAGCACAACCTTAAGGTCAGAATAGTCTTCGCGCAATACCGCGAGCAGCTCCAATCCGCTCGTCTCGGGCATTTTAATATCGGTTACGACGATTTGCAGCTCGGTGTTCCGGGCAATCTCGAGAGCCTCCTCGGCCGAGCCGGCCTTATATATGGTTATATCGCCAATTCGTGACCAAGGGATCTGCTCCTCCAAAAAATCAAGCACGTAATCCTCGTCATCCACTAATAAGACGTTCATCTCTTTGACCCAGCTCCCTATGCGATAGTTGTAGATGAAGCGTAACCCGCAAACCGCCCCATTCGTTGACMGAGAAAGTTAGTCCGGAATGGCCGCCGTATCGGTTCATTAACCGGTTATGGACATTGCTTAGTCCGCAGCCCATTCCATCGCCGGCAACGCTGCTGCCGTGTACGCTATCGATAAGCGACTGAAGCTTCTCTCCCGGCAACCCGTGACCGTCGTCGTCGACGTGAATCAAGTACTGGTCGCCGCGCGCAATGCCCTCGATATGAACTCTTCCGGACGTCCTTTTCTGTTCGATGCCGTGCACGATCGCGTTCTCGACGATCGGCTGCAGCAGAAGGGTCGGCACCGAAAGGTTAAGCATGGCGGAAGGGATATCGATTTCGTAAGACAGCCGCTTGTTGCGAAGCGACTGCACCTCCAAATAGCTTTCGATGAGCCGGATTTCGTCCTCGAGCGTCGTTATCGATCCTGCCTTGCGGGTGATATACCGGTAGAACTCGGACAAGTTCTTGGCCATCGAAACGACGGCCGCGGGCGATTTGTTCGCCATGCTCACGATATAGAACAAGCAATTATATAGAAAATGGGGATTGATCTGGGACTGCAAATGCTTGTACTCGGCTTCCCGCGTCCGTACCTTCTCCTCGTACACGTTCTCGATCAACGACTGTATGCGCGAGGCCATCTCGTTGAATCGCTCGAACAAATAGTCGAATTCGTTGTTCGTCCTTACCGTGGCTCTGCTGGCATAATCGCCGGAGCCCAGCGCTTCGAGCTTCCGTACCAGATAGCCGAACGRCTTGCGGAAATGGCTGTAAAACAAATAAGAAATCATGATGCCCGCGACGGCAAGGAAGGCGAGGCTTCCATTGACAAGCCAGTTCACTTTTTGCAGCGGCCCAAGAAACTCGTCCAGCCGAATGTAACTGACGAGCGTACCGCCGAGCGAAGGACTGAACACGAACTGAACCAAATATTGCTCGCCGTCCGCCCCCATAACGGAAAGCTTCGGATGAGTGATTTCGTCGGTATCGAGCTCGCCTTGTTCGATTAAATGCATGGCCAAATCCATATCAACGTTGCTGCTCCGAATAATGTCCGAGCCAGGAAAATAGAAAAACGACGTGCCGTTGCCGGATGCGTCAAGCCCGGTCAATACGGAGGTCAAATAACGGCTTGATATCGCAGTCTCGACGACGGATACGGTATTGCTTAGATCGGGCGCCGCGATCGCCGGGAAGGAGAACAATAAGCGGAATGAAAGCAAGCCCTCGTTGTTGTCTACGATCCACCGGTTCATCGGCTTATTGGCGAGCTGCTCGTAATTGTAGGGCAATGTGCCTTCCGATGTAATCGATTCCTCAATGGACGGCCAGTGTACCGTTAGTTCAGAAATGAGAGGCTCGGCCTGGCTTTGCAGCACCAGCTTTTCCTCGATCGTTTTGCGCATGAACAGGTGGTTCAAATATTCCGGAAAATCCGATGAGCTGGCATAACCTCTGATCGTGGAATCGTTGACAAGCATCAGCGTCTGGGTTTCGAGCTGGCGAAGCGACTGTTCAAGCTGCCCCATCGTAAATTCCAACTGTTTGGCCGCCGATTCCTCGAGCGTATGCTTGACTACTTGTTTACTTGCTTCATTCGCATAGGCAAATAATAGAGTTGCGGGAATAAGAAGCAGAGCAAGCATAATGAGCAGCTTTTGAAATATTTTATATTTTATCACGCTGGGCACCGCCTATTTCGGATTTAACCAAAGAGGTTATGAGAGTGGTTATAGATGTTAAGACCTTATCATAGGTGGGCTCCAGGCCCGTTGATATAATAGTAGCAGAAGTAGATGAATGCGCAATCATGGGAAATGAGAGAGGGGAAATACGCATGGAAAGCGGGATTGGAAAGCAGGCGGCAACGCCTACCGCGATCAATAGGGAGTCGAAATGGTTAAGGGGACTTAAAAAAACATGGCCGCTGCATTTGCTCATCTTGCCGGCTACGGTTATCGCAATCGTCTTTCATTATTTTCCTATACTCGGGCTCGTAATGGCCTTTCAGGACTATAAGCCATGGCTTGGTTTCTTCAAGTCGGATTGGGTAGGATTCAAGCATTTCGAGTCTTTGTTTATGTTCGACGAGTCCGTGCAAGTGATCTGGAACACGCTTATTATTTCCATACTTAAGATCGTATTCGGATTGTTCGTACCGATCGGTATCGCCTTGCTGCTCAACGAGGTTCGCAAGGTCGGAATCAAGCGCAGCATCCAAACGCTCGTCTACCTGCCGCACTTCTTGTCATGGGTTATTCTAGGCGGCATCTTAATCGATCTGTTGTCGGTCAAGGGCGGTTTGGTGAATCGAATGCTGACAGACTGGTTCGGCATGGCGCCGATCTTCTTCCTGGGAGATGGTGATTGGTTCCGATTCATCATTGTAGTCAGCGATATATGGAAAGAATTCGGTTTCGCGATGATCATTTATTTGGCGGCTATCGCCGGCGTAAATCCGGCTCTGTACGAGGCGGCTGAAGTAGATGGAGCGACGCGATTCCAGCAAACGATCCATGTAACGTTGTCGGTCATGCTGCCGATCATCGTCGTCGTTGCGACCCTTCAGCTAGGCAATGTCCTTAACGCCGGCTTCGACCAAATATTCAACCTGTATAATCCGCTCGTCTACAGTAAAGGCGATGTCATAGACACGTTTGTCTACCGATCGGCGATGCTTAAAGGAGACTTCAGCTTCGCGACGGCAGTCGGACTGTTCAAATCGATCATCAGCTTCGTTCTGATTATCGTCTCGTACCGATTAGCTTACCGGTTCGGCAACTATCGGATTTTCTAAAGAAAGAGGAGAGAGCGAATGTATCACAAATCTACCGGATATCGAATGTTCAGCATCTTCAATCATCTCTTCCTGATCGCGCTATCGTTGCTGTGCATCCTGCCGCTTATGCATGTGCTAGCCGTATCCTTCAGCGGAAAGTCGGCGGCAACGGCGAATATCGTCAATCTATGGCCGGTAGACTTCACGTTGGAGTCTTACGAGAAAACGATCAATAATCCGGCTTTCATTCGGGCTTTATTTTATTCACTGTACCGGACTTTGTTGGGGACAGCAATCGGCATGGCGGTGATCGTATTTGCCGGATATGCGCTGTCCAAGCGCAATGCCGCGTTCAAGAGCCGCAACGTCTACATGTGGTTTTTCGTATTCACGATGCTGTTCTCGGGCGGTTTGGTTCCTGGTTACATCCTTGTTACCGAGCTGCATCTCATTAACACGATCTGGGCGCTTATATTGCCGACAGCGCTTAGCGTATACAATATGATTTTGCTCATGAACTTCTTCCGTACGATACCAGCCGAATTAGAAGAAGCGGCGCTCATCGACGGGGCGGGCTTGTTCCGGATCTTGTTCAGCATTCACTTGCCCGTGTCGATGCCTGCGCTCGCGACGATTACGCTATTCACGCTGGTCGGGCATTGGAACTCGTGGTTCGACGGCCTGATCTATATGATGGATACAAAAAAATACCCGCTCGCGACTTTCCTGCAAACGGTTGTCGTACAGCAGGACTTCAGCAAAATGAGCATCAATCCGCAGGATATGGAGAACCTGTCGCAGCGGACGGTTAAAGCGGCGCAAATTTTTATCGGCGCGCTGCCGATCCTGCTCGTCTACCCGTTTCTACAGAAATATTTCGTCAAAGGCATCGTGCTCGGCGCGGTGAAAGAATAGACAAGGAGCTGATCGCGAATGGACTTTCAAATTCCGATAGAGGCGTTCCGTCCGGAACCAGGTACGGTTATGGAAATGGCGGGCGAGAGCGGGTTTCGAATCCTAACGTCGCCGAATGGCGGCGGTTTGCAGCTTGCTGCGGAGGCTTGTCCCGTCAATGCGTGGGAGGACTATGCGTATTTGGCTGCAGACGTCTACCATGAATCCCATGACGTCCTCGTCGTGTTGTTCACGTTCGAAGATGCATCCGGCAGATGGATTGCCGTTCATTACGGCATATTGCCGAGGGTAACAACGAGAATAGCTCTGCCGTTGTCGGCGCTGAACGGCGAGAAGCTGTTCCTCGATCGTTCGCCGGGCGTCATGCAATCGGTGCTCCGGGGGGATGCATTCGTCGACCGAAACCGAATCGTGCGATTCGCGTTATCGACGATTCCATCCGTTACGCCGCGAAAGGTGGAAGTATCCGGTTTAACGTTGCGCCAAGCCGTAGAGCCGATTGCATATGAACCTTCGCCATATATTGATGAACTGGGGCAGCTGCTGGGTAAGGAATGGGAAGGGAAGATGCAAAGCGAAGCTCAGCTCATCCGCGCGTTAAGAGAGGAATGGGAAACATCGCAATCAAGCGAGGAGTCCCCTCTTCGCACGAATCTTTCGCCTTACGGCGGTTGGAAGAAACTGCGATTCGAAGCATCCGGATTTTTCCGAACGGAGCATGACGGAGAGCGGTGGTGGTTCGTCGATCCGGACGGCTATGCTTTGTTCAGCACAGGCATGGACTGCATCCATCCAGCGGAAACTGCTCGACTCGAAGGCATGGAGCCTCTGGTTCCGGAGCTTCCTGCACGAGAGGGGGAGTTCCGCGACGCTTGGTCCAGCCGCGGGTACAGCTTCGGTATCGCCAATTTGATTCGCGCATTCGGCGCGCAGTGGCGGGACAGATGGACGGACCTGACGGAATATCGGATGAAATCGTGGGGGATGAATACGATCGGCAACTGGTCAAGCGCCGAGTATATTCGCAGCTCGGAGCTGCCTTACGTGTATCCAATGGAACGTTTTCCTACTACGGCGAAGACGATATTCCGAGACTTCCCGGATGTATTCGATCCGGAGTACGATGCCAATGCGGCGCTGTTCTCTAATCAGTTAATTGGAATGCGGGACGATCGCCGGCTTATTGGGTACTTCATGCGGAACGAGCCGCAGTGGGCGTTCGTTGATGGGTTAAATCTAACTGAGCAAATGCTCAGATCGCCCGTCCGATTCCTGAGCAAGGAACGCTTCGTAGCTCGGATGAAGGAGAAATACAATGCATCTGTCGCTGCATTGAACACGGCATGGGGCAGCAGCTTCGGGAATTTCGAGCAGTTGTACGACGGCGTAAACATGGACTCGTTGCCTGATAGCGCTGATCGCGATGCAGACTTCGCGGCATTCAATCGTCTTATGATTCGGCGATACGTGGAGGTGCCGGCCAAGTATTGCAAGGAAGTTGATCCGCATCATTTGAACCTTGGCATGCGATATGCTTGGGTAGGGAGCGACGATATATTGGAAGGGTGCGAGGCGTTCGACGTGTTCTCGATTAATTGCTATCAATTCGAACCGGATCGGGCGTTCATCGAGCGTATCGGCAGTAAGCTGAATAGGCCGCTTATGATCGGCGAATTCCACTTCGGCGCGGCGGATGCCGGCATGTTGGCATACGGCATTCGCGCCGTTCCGACACAGGCTGATCGAGGACTGGCGTATCAATATTTCGTCGAGCAGGCTGCTTCCATACCGGAATTAATCGGCGTTCATTATTTTCAGTTAAACGACCAGGCCGTGCTAGGCCGCTTCGACGGGGAGAACTATCAGATCGGCGCCGTGGACGGCTGTCAGCAGCCGTATCGCCCATTCGTAGAAGCGATGCAGCGGACGCATGAGAGGATGTACGATATACGAATTGGCCAATTGTCACCTAGCTCGGTCTGTCCGAAAGAAATACCGAAAACGGGTTTCTGAATGTATTAGAGGGGATTTGTTCTTTTGAGTGGAAAAAGTCCAGCCAAACAGCTTTTTTTGAGTAATTAAGGGTAGCGTCAAGAAGTTTGTGTAAGAAGGTAGGAATATCCATTGGGGAGACGGGTGTGAGTTGTGTTTGAATATTCTGAAAAAATAGTCGGTAGGGGCTTAGCTCCTATTCGACTGGAACTTATTGGTTAACCAATGGCCTGTGGATAGCGTTCCTCGAACATCTCAGCCAGTTCCTTTTTGACTTCCGTCATACCGAAACCAGGTGTGATGCGCTCCGCATACCTATCGTTGTACTCGATGGATTGCATGTAGACGACTTTCTCAGCCGCATCCATGTTCGTCAAGCTGTTCATGGGCTTGAGCCGTTTGCGGAATTCCTTATTCATGCGCTCGATGGCATTTGAAGTATAGATGGCGTTCTTAATTTCTTTGGGGTACTTGTAAAACGTCAGCAGGGTCGACAATTGGTTTTCCCATGATTTCATTTCCTTCGGGTAAAGCTTGCCCCACTTGTCTTTAACCGTATCGAAGGCAGCAAGAGCCATGTCGTGGTCGATCGCGTTGTAGATCGTCTTTAGATCGTTAATGACGTCTGTCTTATGCTCGACGCGGATCTTCGGAAAAGTGGAACGTACCTTGTGCACGATGCAGTGCTGCACATCAGCCTTCGGATAGGTCTCCCGGAAAGCCTCATCCAATCCGGGAAGGCCGTCGAACACGCCGAGCAGCACTTCTTTGGCCCCTCGGCTGTAGAGATCTTTCAGCACCTCGCGCCACCCGTTAGAACTCTCCTGG